>CAYUHW010000050.1:0-8777 GCA_964444605.1 uncultured Christensenella sp.
GATGTCCTTCCCCAGCTCATCCAGAGAGATGCCGGCAATGCGTGCCATGCGCTCAGCCATAATCTTGTCCCGCTCCGTGCAGGTAGGGGACTGGAAGACTACGGTGTCAGACAGAATGGCCGCCGCCATAAGCCCTGCCAGCTTCCGCCCGGGCATAATGCCCCGCTCCTGATACATGCTGGCGATAATGGTGGTGGTGGCGCCTACGGGCTCATTGCGCACATAGATGGGGTTGGGGGTCTCCACGTCCGCCAAACGATGGTGGTCGATGATCTCCAGAATTTCCGCTTCCTCCAGCCCTTCTACAGACTGGGACACCTCGCTGTGATCCACCAGCACCACCTTCTTGCGCTTGGGTCTGAGCAGATGGTAGCGGCTCAGGGTGCCGATAACCTTGCCGTCCTTATCCAGCACTGGATAGCTGCGGTACCGGCTCTTTAAAGTGGCGTCCCGCACGGTTTCAACGTGATCGTCCTCCCTAAAGAAGACCAGGTCCTTGGTTCTGGCAATGCGGGCTACGGGCACGGACTGAATGGCCAAACGAGCCGCCCGATAGGGATCGTAGGGGGTAGAAATGACCACGGTATCTCCCTTGTTCTCCCAGCTTTCCGGCTCCAGCTGGCTGTTGCAGATGATAACCGCCGCCGCCTTGGCCTCATAGGCACGCTCCAGAATCTCCCGATCGTTTCCCGTTAGCAAAATCACGCCTTCAGGCAGGGGCGTAAGGCTCTGCTTCTGCTGGGGGACGGCGATGACCAGTTCCCCCGTCAGGCTGTTTACGTCTCCCGTATCCCCCCAAATCTGCCCGTCCAAGCAGGAGATCAGGTTGAACAATGGCACATCCTGCAAAAGGGTCTCCTCCACAAACTGCATGTCGTACTGGGCAATGTCTCCAATGGTCAGCATGCCGAACAGACCGCCCTCCTCGTCGGTAATGGGCAGGGCGGAGGAATGGGTCTCTTCAGACAAAATGTCCCAGGCACGGTGGACGGTGGCGGCGTTGCTCAAAATGGGCGGCCGGTCATAGTCCATATCCTTGACCTGGGTGCGCAAATCATGAATGAGAATCGGGGCTTCAAAGCCGAAGCGATCCAAAATGTGGGCGGTCTCATCGGAGAGCACCCCCAATCTCGCAGCTTGAACCCCCCGCTCACCCAGAGCGTTCCGAAGGGCTGCATAGGCAATGGCAGATACGATAGAGTCCGTGTCCGGGTTCTTGTGTCCGATGATATAAATAGGGTCCATGGCTGCTTCCTTTCCAAGTATTGTCTTTCTATACATGTTCTTATTATAGCAGACCCGGCGCCTATATGCAAACGGCAGACAGGATTTGACGAAAAACTCCCCTGTTTTTTTCATTTTCCTCACGAAAAAGAAAACCAACAGAGTTTCCGAAGAAACTCTGCCGGTTTTTGGAGGTTGTCCTTTTTGTTTTTGAACGGAAATGCTTTTTTGAGACTGCTGCAAATCCCAAAGAAGCGCTATGGTTTATCATGCATATTCCCTTCCCTTTCGCATTCCATGGGAAGGAGGACGCTGCACCCGCTTTGGCAAAGCATAAGTGCAACGCCCAGGAGGAGTAGAAGAAAGAGACTCAAATGGCCGTAATGTTGTTCTGGGTCTCCCCGTCAAAAACGTTCATAAGGTCCATGTTGGGGCGCACATACAGGGGCTGATCCAGGCGGTACAACTCGGACACAGGGGTGATGACCCGAATGTTGGTCTTCTCGCAGTAGCAGCGGTACATATTTTCCTTGCCCAGATGCTCTATGTAGTCGATACCCAGCTTCAGGGCGTTCTCTTCCCCGTCCACCACCTTGAAGTTATGAGGACGGATGCCCAAGGTCACCTTATCGGAAGTCATGCCTTCCTGATTGATGTGAGCAGCGGGAATGGACAGAGTGCCGGCCACGGTATGGCACAGGAAGCTGTCGCCCCGCTTTTCCACGGTGCCGTTGATGAAGTTCATGGGCGGGTTGCCGATGAAGGAGGCCACGAAGAGGTTCTTGGGATGGCCGTACAGCTCATCGGGTACGGCATACTGCTGCAGAGCACCCTGATCGATGACCGCAATGTGGGAGGAGATGGCCATGGCTTCTTCCTGATCGTGGGTCACGATGATGGCGGTAACGCCCAAGCGCTCCTGAATCTTCTTGATTTCGTCCCGAATCTCCAGCTTCAAGCGGGCGTCCAGGTTGCTCATGGGCTCGTCCAGAAGCAGGATGTCCGGGTTCTTTACCAGCGCACGGCACATGGCCACACGCTGCTGCTGGCCGCCGGAAAGCTCCGCAGGCATACGCTTGAGCAGTTCGGGGATGCGGACGACCTCGGCTACCTCCTGCACGCGGGCGGCAATCTCGTCCTTCTTCAGAGTGTGAAGCTGGCGCAGAGGGAAGGCGATGTTCTCAAACACGCTCATGTTGGGATACAGGGCGTAGCTCTGGAAGACCATGCCGATGTTTCTGTCCTTGGGCATTACGTTGTTGACATAGCGTCCGTTGAAGTAAATATTGCCTTCCGTGGGTCTGTACAGACCGCACAGCATCATGAGCGTCGTGCTCTTGCCGCAGCCGGAAGGTCCCAGCAAGGCCACGAAGTCGCCCTTCTCAATAGTCATGTTGATGTTGCGGACGGCATAGGTCTTGCCGCCGTCATAGGACTTGCCTACATTTTCCAAACGAATCATGGGCTCGCTCATTGTTTAGATCCTCCTTGTTTCACTGACAGAAGCGTTTTCTGAGAGAAAGCGAAAACGATAATGACCGGAATAATATAACAGATACAGGCTGCCGCCATAATCCCCGAAGAGACCAGATACTTTCCGTCCTCCATATCAATCATGGAGCCGATATAGCCGGACATGGTGGTGGAGTTGCTCTGGACGAACAGGTTGATAAGAATGTACTCGCCCCAGCCGCTGAGGAAGGAGTTCACCAGAATAACGGCGATGCCGGGCTTGGCCGCAGGGACGATGATGCGCAGGAAGGTTTTAAACCTGGAAGCGCCGTCTACAATGGCCGCCCACTCAATGTCCCAAGAGATGTGGTCGAAGAAGCCCTTCATAAGCCAAATGGCGCCGGGCAGGTACATGGCCACCTTCAGCAGAATTACGCCGCTGAGCTTGTTTACCAGGTTCATTCGGCTCAAAAGCAGGATGAAGCTCATAAGCAAGGCTACCGTGGGGAAGGCATCCAGCACGATAAGGAGTCTGGCCATTAGCTTTCTTCCCGGGAACTGGGTGCGGGAGAGAACGTAAGCGGCGGGTACCGTAATCAGCACCACGCTGACGGCCATAATCAAAGCGAACTCAAGGCTCTTAATCATGGGCTCCACGGCCGCAGGCAGTACTACCCCTTTGGTGAGTACAATTTCATTGGTCACAAAGCTCCAGTTGCTCAGAGTCCAAGCCCCGGTTTCATCCTGAAAAGCGGAACTGAAGAGCCAGCCGTAGGGAATCAGTATGATGCTGGAAAACAGCAGCATCACCAATACGTATTTCCATACCCCCTTGGGACGGTCGTCCAGGCGAAGGGTTTCTCTGTATTTGTTCTTGCTCATTGTCATGCCTCCTTATATATCCATACGGGGGGCCCGCATCTGCTTGTCGATGTTGAATACCCGCAGCATAATCAAGCCGAAGCACACGGACAAAGCCACCATAAACACGCTCAGCGCCGCACCGTAGCCATAGGTCTGGTAATAGTAAGCGTTCTCATAGATATAATAGGCGTAGGTGGTAGTGGAGCCCATGGGACCGCCGGAAGTCAAAAGACGGATGGACTCATAGGCGGTAAAGTTGCCCAAAATGGTCCACAGGGTCTTCTGCATAATGGGCCAGCGCAGATAAGGCAGCACAATGCGGCGGCAGATATACAGGTTGCTGGCGCCGTCCACCTTGGCGGACTGGAGAATATGATTGGGAATCTGCATGATGGCAGAGCTGAAGAGAATGATGGAGCCGGAAGCTGAGCCCAGACAGGCTGCAAACATGAGCAGCTGCATGGAGTAATCCGAGAACCAGTTCATGGCGGGCAGATTCAGGGCAAGAAGAATCTTGTTGATCAGGCCATAGTTTTGCGGGCCGAACACAAACCGCCAGATGGACATCATGACGATGGAAGGAGTCAGGCTGGGCAGCAGCCAGATGATGCGGAAGAACAGGCCCAGATTCTTTCTCTTATATACCAGATCCAAATAATAAGTGGTGATGACCACCACGAAAATGGAGCCCAGAAGGGAGAAACATACGTTTACGGCCACAAAGAGAAGGGTTCTGAGGATAATCTTCCCCATCTCAGGGTTGGTGAAAATTTTCTTGTAGTTGGTAAAGCCGATGAAGTTCCACTCCAGGGTGATACCCATGTCGGTAAAGGACATGAGAATCATCAGCACAATGGGAATGCAGACAAAAATCAGCGTCAGTATAATAAACGGAGACATCATCAGGAAGGGGAACTGCAGTCTGCGCCGTTCCTGCCGCATGTCCTCCCGCATTTTTCGTGTTTCAAAGTCCAGTTTGTTTTTTTCCATTTCCAGCTCCTTTTCACTTTTTTCGCTGAAAGGATAGACTTCGTGCCCGCGGCGTTCTACCCCGCGGGCACGAACTTATCAAGAATCAGTTGGGAAAAAATGGGTCTCAGTCAACGAGAACGTAGTTGCCTTCGCCCATGTTGAAGGTCATCTTGGCAATCAGGCTGTCAGTAATCTCTTCGATAGAGGCGCCGCCTTCCTTGGAGGCTTCCATCTCGGCCTGCTGAATGGCATCAAACATTTCCTGGCTGTTGCCGTACATGCTCAGATAGCTATTCTGAGGAAGAGAGAACATATAGTCGGTGAGGTAGGTAAGATCGCTCATCCAACCGTCAGCCTGATACTCTTCAGACGAAGAGCACTCGGTGGTAATGGCAATGTGGCTGGTGTACAGGGAAACCTGAAGCTGGATGTCCAGATCCAGAACCAGATCCATGAGGCGGCGGCAGTACTCGCTCATCTTCTCGTTTACCTGAGAGGAGGTGGACAGGCCGTAGCTCTGGGGGTTAACGCCGGAAACGGGGGTGTCGCCCTCACGGGTAACGGGGTTGGGGATGGAGAAGTAGTTGGCATCCGCTTCCTCGCTGGTGAGGTTGGTCTGCTCCATCATGCTGGCCTTAGCATCCACATGGCCGTACCAGCAGAAGGACTTGCCGTTGGGCCACATATCGCCTTCCAACATATCCCAGTTGTAGTCGGTCAGATGGTTGTAGGGGGTGAGGCCGAGCTGTACGTTCTCACGCCAGTAGGTCAGGTACTCAATAATGTTCTGACGGCTGATGACAATCTGTCCCTGCTCGTTAATGGGAATCTCGCCGTGGTTCCAGGTGATGAAGGTGAAGCGCCAGTCAGCGCCCTTGTTGGGACGATGGGTGATGCCGTACTCGCAGATGCCTGCATCCACAACCTGCTTGGCAACATCCTGCAGATCCTTCGTGGTGATCTTGCCGGCACGGGCGTCGTTCTTCCACTGCTCAATCTGCTCCTCGCTCCAGCCAAGCTGTACCAGAGCGGGCTTGTACACGATGACGAAACGGGCATCCAGGTCCTGCATGACGGCATAGTAAGCGCCATCCTTCAGAGCCATGTCACGGACGTTCTGAGGTACCTTTTCGGTGAAGACTTCATCGTTTACGATGTAGGATACATCCACGAAAGCACCAACATCATAATACTTCTCAATGGAATTGACGGAGTTGACCACGATCTCGGGGAGGGTGTTCTCCTTCATCCACAGGGTCATGGAGTTACCAAAGTCGTCCATCTGAACATATTCTACGGTAACGGTGTCGGAGCTGCCTTCCGCTTTGAGCTGCTCGTTGAGCTTCTCGGCGGCCTTTTCCACAGCCTCAAAACGGTACTTTTCCTTGTTGCAGGCAACGCGGATTACGTAATTGTTGTTATCGCCGCTGACAGTATCGCCGGCAGACTGGCCTTTGTTGGCGTCTGCATTCTGGCAGGCGACAGCAAACAGCATGACTGCGCACAGCATAAGGCACACAATGGTTTTCCGAAGGGTGAGTTTCATCATCGTTCCTCCTAAATTTTTATGCAGAGTCATTGGGTATGCAGTTCCCTACCCTGCAACTCCATTTTATTTTTCAAAGGGCGCCGTTTCCATGGAGTTTTTTGCGCTCAATTTGTTTTTCTTTGTCGGTGTTCTCTTTTTTAGAAACACAGCGGGCTTTGGGGGCGAAAATCACTCCCAGCCCAGCTCCCAGCGCACCTTTCGGGTGAACCGCTCCTCCAAGGTGTCCGGTCTTTTCTCCCCTTCGATGACCGTACGGCGGCGGGACAAAAGCCCCATAAGGGAGCTGTCTGCCATGTCGTCAAAAGCATCCAGAGCCAAGTCCCCCACTGCTAAGCGGCTATAGTATTCCTTGACCACATATTTGTCGATGAGGAGTTTCTCATACTGCATGTTAGCGTCAAAGGTACACCGCTCCACGGGATCCTCCCGCAGGGTTCTTGCGCTCTTTTGAGAAAAAAGAGGATAGCGGTTTAAAGCATTCGCCGCAGAAGAAGCCTCCGTCTTTTCAATGCCTTCCGTCCTTTCATGGAGAAGCCGAAGGAAGGAGACGCCTGCTTCAAACTTGGGACAATCGCTCATAACCCCTCCCAGCAGGCGGCGGTAGATGTTCCATTGCTGAGACTCCGCCGAAACGGGCAGCTCAGCTACGGCAATCTCCCTGCCCTGGGCCTCACAGCGCTTAATGGTTTCGGCAATGCACGCTTCCTCGGTCATTACCGCCATGGCATAGCGTCCTCCTGCCAGCATGTCGATCATGCTGTATTCGGATAGCTGAAGAAAGTCCTTGGGCAGAAGTTCCCTGGCATAAAGCCCCTTCAGCCAGCCAAGATAGACCTTGCCGCTATCGCTGAACTTATCATAGCGCACCTGATCCCCTTCCCTGAAAAACTCCCGTCCTCCCGTGGGGGATAAGTCAAAAAGTCCCATCAGGGGCGCAAAGGAGCCCTCGTTGGGGGCGCCGTATATGGCCAAAGGACGGACGTACTGATATACATCCTCCAGCATCTTTTCTACCCCCTCCGGGGTGTAGGGAACCTCCTTTACCCCTGCCTTTTCCAGCAGTTCCGGCAGCACCAGCAGTACGGCCCGAGAGATGTTTTCCGACTCGGTAGTGTATACATAGGCATACTGCCAGCCCCCGATACGCCCAAAGAGGCTGTCCCGCTCCTGTGTCCACAGGCTCTGCATATCCAACCGCTTCAAATCGTTTTCGTTGGCCAGAATGGTAATCTCCATGGGGTCATCCGTCAGAATCACCCCGTCCATAGACAAATTTCGGATGTCCTCGCTGTTGCCGTCCGTAGTATAGGGAATCAGCTCGATTTCAAAGTCCAATTCCGCCTCCAATTCCTGCCTGTTTTTCTCCTCCAGCAGGTAACGGGCGGTGCTGTAGCCATAGGCGGTTTCAGACAGGTACACTTTGAGAACGGCGGGCGCTTGTGTGTCCGCCTCCTCCTCCTGGGGGACGGCGCAGGCGGACAAAAGCATGGTGCAAAGCAGTACCCAGCCTATGCAGGAAATGACGATGCTTCTTTTATGCTTCATGAGTCTTTTCCTCCCTGTCTGCTCCGACTTCCTCGGGAATTTTAAAGGTGATCTCCGTGTATTCTCCCTCCACGCTTTGAATCTTCAGACCGCAGTCGTCCCCATAGATGTTCTTCAGGCGCAAATGGATGTTTCTGAGTCCGATGCCGTGCCCCCACAGATTGGAGTCGCCGCCCCCCTCGGACAGGGTTCTTTCCAGTTCCTTCAGTCTCTTTGGGGAAATACCGACGCCGTTGTCCCAAACACGGATGCAGATGCTCTTATCCTGCCTGCAGCAACGCAAAACAATCTCCTTGTCCTCCTTTTCCGAGGAGAGGATGCCGTGGGTAAAGGCGTTTTCCACAATGGGCTGAAGTACCATGCGGGGAATGGGCAAAAGGGCGCAGGACTCCTCTCCCTCTATGGAGAAGCGGAAGCAGTTTCCAAAGCGAATCTGCATAATCTTTTCGTACTGGCGGACGCACTGCAGTTCCTCTTCCACCGTGCCAAGCTGAATTCCCGCCACGCTGTAGCGGTAAATATAGGACATGGCGTTGACGATGATGGGAATCTCCGTAATGCCGCTGCACTGAGAGATGCTCTGGATGCACTCCAGGGTGTTATAGAGAAAATGGGGATTGATCTGCGCCTGCAGAGCCTTGAATTCGGAAAGGCGCAGTGTCTTTGCAGCTTCGGCTTCCCGGTCCATCAGACTGTTGAGCGCATCCGTCATGGTGTTGTAGGAGTCTACCAGCTGTCCGACTTCGTCCCGCGAAGGGGGAAGAGAGGTAATTTTTTTGGGGCGGGTCTGGGGAAGTTGCCGCATCTGATTTACCACAGAGGCGATACGGCCGGAGATGGTGCGTGCCAGTAAAATGGACAGCAGCACACTTAATATGGCTACGATTCCATAAATGGTGATGAACTGCCAGACTGCCTGATCGGCCTCTTTCAAAGCGTCTGCTTTTGGTAGAATGGAAACAACCTGCCAGTCTGTCCGGCTGACAGGATAGCTGCAAACGATGATCTCCTGCCCCAGGTAGGTGGCGCTGCCGCCCCCATCTACGATGCGGTCAACTTCCTCATTATTAATATAGTATGCACCGACCAGTTCGGAGTCGGAATCACATACCAGTGCATCGCGGCTGTTGATGATATAGGATGCACCCCGGGATACGTTGAGGTTTTGTGC
>CAYUHW010000051.1:0-8712 GCA_964444605.1 uncultured Christensenella sp.
AGGTGGAGAAAAGCCCCTGCTGTACATAGAGCCGATTTTCGTCTACGGTATAGATGGTGAAGGAAATGGGCAGACCCAGAATGCGTTTGCGGTCTTTCCAAAGAATTTTGGACTCCTGAAAATTCAGAGCCCCGGTACCTGACTTCTTGGATTCCATAGTTTACTCCTTTTCTCCGGAGACTTCTCCGGCAAACATTTCCAAATAGGTATTCTGAGCAAAAGCATTCACTTTTTCACAGAAGCTTTCGTATTGTTTCAAATAGGCCGTTCCCTCAGGGGTTAGCCGGGCGCCTCCTCCGGTTTTTCCGCCTGCCGTGCGCACCAGCAGGGGGAATCCCAGCATTTCCTCGGAGCGGTTCAATATATTCCAAGCCTTGCTGTAGGCCATGCCCATGGACTGGGCGGCCTTGCGGATGGAACCGCTTTGCTGAATATTCCTCAGCAAACAGGCTACGCCGGGGCCGAAGCACCTTTCCTCCTCGCCGAAAAAGCGGATGGTCAGGCGGCAGATAATGGGTTCCTTCATGAAAGGGACAGCTCCTTTCCATATACTATAGTGTACGCCCCAAAGGGGAGGTTGACAAGGGAAAATACCGAAAAATATTTATCCCCGAATCAGGCGAACGGCTTCCCTGGGATCGGGGGCATGGAATACGGCGTTTCCGGCCACCAGCACCGTAGCCCCGGCTTCCCGGCAAAGCTGAGCGGTCTCAGGGTTCACGCCGCCGTCCACTTCAATGTCAAAGGACAGCCCCAGCTTTTCCCGAAGGTTTGCCAGTTCCCGAATCTTGTCCAGGGTTTGGGGGATGAACTTCTGGCCGCCAAAGCCCGGATTCACGCTCATAAGCAGTACCAGATCGCAGTCGGGAAGCAGGTATTTGCACGTCTCTACCGGTGTGCCGGGGTTTAAAACCGCTCCCGCCTTCATGCCTGCAGAGCGGATGGCCTGCAGGGTGCGGTGGATGTGCCTGTCCGCTTCCACATGGCAGGTAAGGATGTCTGCCCCCGCCTTTTGGAAGGGCTCTACCCACTGAGACGGATTTTCAACCATAAGATGCACGTCCAAGGGCAGTTTCGTGTGAGGACGCAGGGCTTGGCACATGGCGGGGCCGAAGGTGATGTTAGGGACAAAGTTTCCGTCCATCACGTCAAAATGCACCCAGTCGGCCTGCCAGCTTTCCAGCATTTCCACGGCACGCCCCATGTCCGCAAAGTCGGCGGAGAGAATGGAAGGGGCAACTTTAATCATAACGGTGTTTCCTCCTGTAGATAAAATCCTGTGCTATGACCACATAGCGTTCATAGCGTTCTTGAGAGAGCTTTCCCTCCTGCAGCAGCGCTTTAACCCCGCAGTCAGGCTCCTTTATGTGGGCACAGCCGGGGAAGCGGCAGGGCTGCGCCTGCTTAAATTCCGGATAGCAGCGGTTCAGTGCTTCCGTATCGTAGCTTTCGGGCTCAAAGAGGGAGAAGCCGGGGGTATCCAGCAGGGCCCCGCCGAAGCAGGGATATAGCTGGGCGTGACGGGTGGTGTGCTTTCCACGCTCCGTCTTTTTGGCCAGATCCCCCGTCGGCAGAGCCAGCTGGGGCAATAGGCCGTTGATCAGGGAAGACTTTCCCACGGCGGACTGCCCTGCAAAACAGCACACATGGCCGTCGATGAGCGCCTGTATCCGCTCCAGCCCCTCGCCTGTGTGGGCGGAGACGAAAAAATGGGGGAAAGCGGCGTAATCCCGGTCGAAGACCTCCTGAACATCTCCTCTGGCCGCATCCATCTTATTTAGAAGAAGAATGGGCTCGATGCCGCTGAGCCCCGCTTCCACAAGGAGCTTGTCGCACAAAAGATAGTCGGGGGCAGGGGCGCCTGCAGACAGGACGATGAACAAACGGTCAATGTTGGCCGCGGCAGGACGAATCAGGGCGTTTTTTCTGGGGAGAATGTCCTCAATGCGGGCATAGCCTTTTTCAAAGGCTGCGTAGCGCACCCGATCTCCCACCAGCGGGGTTACGCCTTCCCAGCGAAAGCTGCCTTTGGCCTTGCAGAGAACGGTTTTCTCTCCGTCCAGCACCTCATAGATGCCGCCGACGCCTTTGATAATGATGGGGGCTTCCATGCTCATTCGGCAAACTTTACGTCCTGAGAACGTACCTCCTCCCCGTTGATCAGCAGGTAGATGGTGCGGGTGGCCGCATCGTTGCTGTACAGTGTGGCGCTGATGGTAAACATATCCTGCTTGGCCAAGGTGGCTTCGTACAGGATGACGGAATACTCAATGTTCTGATCGTTGCTGGTGCGGTAGACAATGCGCACACAGGCATCGTTGTCGGGGATGTTCACCGTAAAGGATACATCCGCCTTATACCGCCCGTGGCTTTCCCGTCCAATGGTTAATTTTGCAACCGTGTCCTCTTGAAGAAGGGTGCGGGCAGAGGGGCTTTGCTCTATCACGGTGCCTATGTCTTCTCCCGTGATGCCGTAGCGTACTCCGGCAAAAATCTCTTCCACCCCTGCTTCCTTCAGCTTGGATAAAGCATCATCCAGACGCATTCCCAGCACGGAAGGCATGCGCAGGACGGCTTCCGTATTGGCCGCCCCTTCGTCTCCGAAGACTTGCTGGGAGGGAATGGGGGAGTCGGAGGGCAGAAGGGAGCTTTGGACTTGGGTGCCGAGATCCTCGGAACCGGCGCACCAGTTGTTGGCAAAGCCCAGATAGGCAAGGAGGATGATCAGCAAAGGCGCAAAGACGGATACGGCCAGCCACAGATATACCGAGGGCTTTTTCCCCTTAGGGGCTTCTTCCTCCTCTTCCCGACGAATCTCCCGTGCAAAGGTGCCGCCGGGATCGGACAAAGAGCGAATCAAATCGGAGCGCATGGCTCTGGCAGAATGATACCGCTCCTGAGGGGACTTGGCAATGGCCCTAAGGACGATATCGTTGAGGGCAGGGGGCAAAGAGGGAACCAGCTCTATAGGCGGCGTGGGGGCGGTGCCGATATGCATCAAAGCGGTAGACACGGTGGTCTCTCCCTTAAAGGGCACCTTCCCTGTAAGCATCTCATAAAGGGTAATGCCCACGGAGTAAATATCGCTTTCCTCGGCGGCCATCTCTCCCTTAGCCTGTTCGGGGGAGATATAGTGGACGGAGCCGATGATGTTCTTTCCGTCAAAGGTAACGGTGCTGGCAGTGACCTCACGGGCGATGCCGAAGTCCGCCAGCTTCGCTTTCCCGCGGCTGTTGAGAATCACGTTCTGGGGCTTAATGTCCCGGTGAATGATGCCGCAGTCATGGGCGGTCTGCAATGCGTCCAGAATCTGACAGCAGATGCCGATGGCCTGAGAGGGGGACAGATGCCCGTTCTCCTCAATCACTTCCTTCAAAGTGGGGCCTTCCACATACTCCAGCACAATATAGGGAATGCCTTCATGCTCCCCTACGCCGTAGGCGCGAACGATATTGTCGTGGTTCAGGTGGAGAGTAGCCCGGGCCTCCCGTTCAAACCGCCGCAGAAGCTCTCGGTCATTGCGGTATTCGTCCTTGAGCATTTTGATGGCAACGGTCTTGCGGGTGGACATGTGTACGGCCTTATAGACATGGGCCATGCCCCCGGTGCCAACCTGCCTGAGAACTTTGTATTTATGGTCGATAATTTCTATGCTCACAGGATTTCCTCGTCGTTTTCCACAATCAGAGCGGTGATATTGTCCGTGCTTCCCTTTTTATAGGCCAGATCCACCAGCTTTTTGCACTTTTTTTGCGGGGCACTTTTCTCGTTTAAAAGCTCCTCCAAGGTCTCCTTGGGCAGCACTCCCGAAAGACCGTCGGAGCAGAGAAGAAGTAAATCCCCTTTCTGCCAGCGGATATAGAACAAGTCCGGCTCATAGTCCCCTTCGGAACCGATACAGCGGGTAATCAGATTCCGCTTGGGGTGGTGCATGGCCTGCTCTTCGGTAATCACCCCCATGCGCACCAGCTCCTGCACATAGGAGTGGTCGTGGGTAATCTGCCGAAGACGTCCCTGCTCCAACAGATATAGGCGGGAGTCTCCGGTGTTGGCGGTAATAAAGTGGTCAGGATACAGGAGGGCGGCGACCAAAGTGGCGCCCATGCCTTCCTTGCCGGGATCCTGCCGGGAGGCCTCCAGCACGGCATCGTTGGCCTGTTTAAAGGCAGTTCCCAGTATGTCCTGAGGCTGGGAGGAAAAGGATCTGGTCGCTTCTTCCAGCACCTGCAAGGACAGGGCGCTGGCGGCATCTCCCGCCAGATGTCCCCCCATGCCGTCGGATACGGCCGCAAGGGGCACACGCCCTTCTTCAAAGCGGCACAGCGCTCCGTCCTGATTCTGGGGGCGACGTCCCTTTTCGCATACGCTACCGAACTTCATTGAGCACTCTCCTTCTTAGCTGCCCGCAAGCACCGTCAATATCCGCTCCCATTTCCCGACGGACGGTGGCGGAGGTATGGTTGTCCTGAAGCCATTTGGCAAACTCCTGAGCGTGGGCACGGGTGGCTCCCGTCAAAGAACGCTCTTTCACGGAGTTCAGAGGGATGAGGTTGATGTGACAGCGCATCCCCTTTACCAGCTTGCTCAGGGCTTTTGCATCGGCAAAGCTGTCGTTGACCCCTTCCACCAAAGCATATTCAAAGACTACCCGCCGCCCGGTCTTTTCGCTGTAGACCCTGGCCGCCTCCATAAGCTGGTCAATGGGGTAGGAGTTGGCAATGGGCATCATGGTGCGGCGGATTTCGTCGTTGTGGGCGTGGAGGGAGATGGACAGGGTCACATGGGGGGCATCCTCCATCAAGTCATAAATCTTGGGTATCAGTCCGCAGGTGGACAAAGAGATGTTCCTGGGGCTGATGTTGGGGCCTTCGGGAGAGGTGACACGGCGAAGAAACTCCACCACGTTGTCGTAGTTGTCCAGGGGTTCTCCGCTGCCCATGAGTACGATGTTGGTAACGGAGCGCTCAAAGCCCGCCGGGGCAGGTTCGTCCTGCTCCATGTTGTAAAGAAAACTGAGCATCTCTCCGGGACGGAGGTTCCGCACACAGCCGTCCAGGGTGCTGGCACAGAACTTGCACCCCATTCTGCACCCTACCTGGGTGGAAAGACAGGCGGTATTCCCGTAGCGGTAGTGCATGAGCACCCCTTCCACCAGATTCCCGTCCTCCAAAGCAAAGAGGTACTTGGCAGTGCCGTCCTTTTGAGACAGGAGCTTGCGCTCAATCACGGAGCCCCCGTAGGGAAGGGTCTCCAGCTTCTGCCGCAGGGACAGGGGAATATTCTTCATCTGAGCAGGGCGGACGCCCTTTTGCAGCCAACCCATGACTTGCTTGGCACGAAAGGCGGGCTCCCCCCAGCTTTGCAGCAGGGGCTGCAGATCCGATAGGGTCATGTCCGTTACATACATCTTCTCATCCTCGCCATATAAAATCCTCCCAGCCCGTCCTGAGGCGGCAATAGCTGACGCTCTTCTTCCAATCGGAATTCGGGATGGGTGCGTAAAAATTCCTTTACCTGTCCTTCGTTTTCCCGCCGGGACAGGGTGCAGGTGCTGTATACCAGCACGCCGCCCTTCTTTACATATGCACAGCAGGCCTGCAGAATGGACGCCTGAATCTGAACCAAAGATTGCACCTGCTCTTCTTCCTTATGAAGGCCGATGTCCGGCTTGGTCAGCCGCAGTCCCAGCCCAGAGCAGGGAACGTCCAGCAGAACGCCGTCAAAGGTTTCTTTGTATTCGGGATAGGGGAGGGAAGCATCCCGTTGTGCGCAATGGGCCTGTACCTTAAGACGGCGGAAGGTTTCCTCCATAAGCACCGTCCGATGGGGGTGCAGCTCCCAGCAGCTTAAGTCGATGTCTCCTTCAAAAAGGCTCCACAGATATGCGGACTTTCCCCCCGGAGCGGCGCAGCCGTCCAGCACCTTTTTCCCCCGCATATCCCCCATAAATTCGCAAATGGCCATGGCGCCTTCTCCCTGAAAGACCGCCTTACCCTCCAAAAACAGGGGAGAGGCAGGGGTCAGGGAGCCGGGAGGCAGCAGCAGACAGTTGGAGCAAAGGGTGCCCCGCTTGCCTTCTGGAAACCGAGACAGCAAATCCTCAATGGTAAAGGGATACTGTCCCCGCACCTCCAGCATGGGCGGTTGGGGACGAAGCATGTCTTCCGCTTTCTCTGCCCCGAAGCGGTCAATCCACTCCTCCATAAGCCATTGAGGCATGCCGTAGACAATGGACAGCCTCTCTGCAGGGACTTCGGGTAAGGGGGGCAGAGCATCCTTTTCCCGTAACATACGCCTGAGAACGGCGTTGACTAAAGAAGCAGAGGGGGCTTTGCCTGTGTCACGGCAAAGCTGAACCCATTCGTTGACGGCGGCATAGGGGGCCGTGTCCATAAAGAACAGCTCGCAGACCCCCAGCCGCAGAAGGTTCCGCACCAGCCTTTTCTGCCGCTTGACATAGTGCCCCAGCATGTAATCTGCCCAGCGCACATGTTCCAGAGCCGTATACACCAGTGCGGAAACAAAGGCGCGTTCCTCTTTGGCGCAGTCCAAGGACTGAAGCCGCAAATTGGCGTAAGCTCCTTCTTCCAGTATGTCTGTCAACGCCAGCAGGGCTTCCCGCCGTCCACGGTGGATTTCTTTGCTCATGAGAGCAGACTCCCGGTGATGTCATGCCCCCGCAAAAAGACCTTGGCATCCATACGCTTGCCGCCGGGGGTCTGAATCTCCAGCAGTTCCAAAGCCCCGTCCCTGCACTGCAGGAACAAGCCCTCCTTGGGAGAGCCGAAGAGCGTGCCGACGGCTATATCCCCGGCTTTTTCAGGGGTCAGCCGTGTGGCGTAAATCTTGAGTTTATCTTCCCCCAACAGGGCATAGGCCCCGGGCCAGGGGTTGGTGCCCCGCACCAGATTGTGCATCTGGCGGGCGCTCATGTCCATGGACAGCTTTCCCGTGTCCCGTGTGAGCATCTTGCAGTAGGTGGCTTGCTCTTCATCTTGGGGATGGCGGACAAGGGTGCCTTCCTCCAAACGGGACAGGGTCTCCATAAACAGCTCCGCTCCCAAATGAGACAAGCGCTGAGAAAGCTCTCCGTAGGTTTCATTTTCTCCCAGAGGTGTGGAAGCCGTCAGCAGAATATCTCCCGCATCCATGCGCTTAACCAAGAGCATGGTGGAAACTCCCGCCGTCTCCTGTCCGTCAATGACCGTTTGCTGAATGGGGGAAGCCCCCCGATACAGGGGCAGCAGGGAGCCGTGAATGTTGATGGCGCCGTGGACGGGAATATCCAGAATCTCCTGAGAAAATAGCTGTCCAAAGGCCACCACGCACATTAAATCGGGGGCAAAAGCACGAAGGGCCGCCACCCCCTCTTCACTGCGAATCTTTTCAAACTGGTGTACGGGCAGTCCCAGCTTCATGGCTTCTGCCTTGACGGCCGGCGGGGTCAAAATACCCTTCCGTCCCACGGGCTTATCGGGCTGGGTAAACACCTCCACCGTGTGGGCAGAGACCGCCAAAGCCTGCAGAGTGGGCACCGCAAAGTCAGGGGTGCCGAAAAATGCAATGCGCATGAACTGCCTTACTCCTCCTTAAATTCCTTGGGAGGCTGGGTGACCTTGCTCAGGTACACGATGCCGTCCAGATGATCCAGTTCGTGGAATACCGCGCGGGCAAAGAGTCCCTCTCCCGTATACTGATGGAGAACGCCGTGGCGGTCATATCCCTCTACGGTGACGCAGTTGGGACGCTCCACATATCCTCTCCGTTCGGGGAAGGACAGACATCCCTCCATGCCCCCCTGCTTGCCGGAGTAGGCCAGGATTTTTGGATTCACCAGCTCTATGGGAGCGGGGGTTTCGTCCCCAACGTCAATGACCACCACGCGGCGGAGAATCCCCACCTGAGGGCCGGCCAGACCGCATCCCCCGGCGTCGTACATGGTCTCCAACATATCGTCGATAAGCTCGGAGAGCTTGGTGTCAAAAGCCGTGATCTCACGGCACTTTTTATATAAGCAGGGTGCGTTGTTTTTGCGAATCAATCTAACAGACATTTCAAACCTCCTATTTGGATACCAGTATACACCATAAACGGGGCAAAAGTAAAGATTCTTCCAAACCTGTGAAGAAAAATATCCCCCGGCGGAAAACAATCATCTAAATCGCCATTGTGTTTGACAAGTTTGAAGGGGCAAACCGGGTATGGAATCATGCCGAATCGGATGAATGCGGGGGAGCCGGACAAGAAATTTTCCAATGGCCTGATGTTCCCTGGAGACCCCAACGGCGGAGCCGCCGAGGTGGTAAACTGCCGCTGCACCAGCGACACCGGAGCAAGGTGGGAGCTGGACGAGGATGAACTGGAAGAGCTGAAGAAAAGGGCTGCATTCTTCGGGCTGGATAAGACGGAGAATTTTGAAGAATTCAAGAAAAAATATCTTGTCGCTTCAAAAGCGGCCCGGGGCGCCGTTCCAGCGGTTACGCCGCAAGCAAATTCTGTTGCTACCGCAAAGGATTTTGATGCTCTTGACAATTACATGAAAAGTAAATATAATATCATCATGGATGCGTCTGTCAAAAAGCTTGATTTTGATAATGTTCGGGCAGCTTTGACGGGTGTTGAAGCTGCGATGCGAGATCTCCCGGAAATTGGGAACAATATAAGGAGTATTGCAACTTTCAACAGTGGTGTTATGTGTTGCGATGGGAAGAG
>CAYUHW010000052.1:0-8695 GCA_964444605.1 uncultured Christensenella sp.
GTTGTAGTCAGACTTGCCTACGCCGTTGGGAACGGAAATCTTGGTGCCCTTCAGGTCGGCAGTGGTGTTGTACTCGCTGTCAGCCAGAACATACAGAGACTTGCAGCCGATGTGGGCGCCGCCGGTGAAGGTGATGTCCACGCCGTTGGTGATGGGAACCAGCATCTTGGCCATCATGCCGGTGGCTACGTCTACCTGGTTGGTGCCCAGAGCTTCTACGTCGCTGCTGCCCTTTACGCCTTCAGCGGTGAGACCGGCCTCGGTGAAGAAGCCCAGATGGTCTGCCATGGTGGGGCCGGAGGTGCAGCCGTCGGACATGAAGTAATGGATGGCACGGCCGTAGGCAGGCTCATTCTTCATGGCTTCCAGCTCTTCAGCGGTGGGAGTCAGATCAAAGGTAGCCATATCGATGGCACGGCCTTCGATGTCCACGGGTACGAACAGAGCTTCCCAATTGCCGGTGGCAGAGGCTTCGGCAGCATCCATATGCTCGCTGGCCACGTTGACTTCAACATCTTCCTTGGTGCCGACTTCAATCTGACCGTCGTTGTTGGAGTCATGAATCACTTCGGACTTGGTGGGTTCGCCAACATTGCTGTTGTTGGAATCTGCCGTCTGTGCGCAGGCACACAGGGACAGCATCATAGCCAGGGCAAGTGCCAGGGCCATAATTTTCTTCATGGTGTTTCTCTCCTTTTACAGATGTTTATTTATAAGGCGGTGCCTGATAAATCGGTTTTAGTTGGTTTTTCCGCCGTAGTGGAGCTTGTTCAGAATCTCGTTGCGGTACTCTACAAAGCTGGCAGAGGAACGATCCCGGGGGAAGTCCTCATCAATCTTGATATCCGCCACAATGCGTCCCGGGTTCGTCTCCATAACCAGCACACGGGTGCCCATGTAGACGGCTTCGTCGATGCTGTGGGTGACCATAAGGGCCAGCTGCTTTCTCTGCATCCAGATGTTGAGAATCTCATCCTGCATGTTCATGCGGGTGAAGGCATCCAAAGCCCCCAGAGGCTCGTCCAAAAGCAGAATTTCAGGCTCGTTGATCAGCGTGCGCACCAGCGCCACACGTTGGGCCATGCCGCCGGAAAGCTGGGCGGGGTAATCGTGGCGGAACCGATCCAAGCCGGTGATATCCAGCATGTGCTGTACTTTCTCCGCTTTTCCCGCATCGGCCTTGCGCACATCCAGGCTGAAGGCAATGTTTTTTTCCACCATCAGCCAGGGGAACAGGGTGGGGTTCTGAAAGACCACGCCCCGCTCGGGGGAGGGGCCTTCAATCTCCTTACCGTCCACGGTGACACGTCCCAGGGTGGGGCGAATCAATCCTGCAACCAGACGGAGAATGGTAGACTTTCCGCAGCCGGAGGGGCCTACGATGGAGACAAACTCGCCGCTCTCCATGGTGGTGCTCACATCCTGCAGGGCATGGGTGACTGCGTCGCTTTCAACCTTGGCAAAAACCTTGCTGACATTTTCCAGCTTCAGGCAAACATTCTTCTTTTCCTTGGACATTACTTAACGGCTCCGTTCTGCCATCTGAGCAGATAGCGCTTAATTCTTTCCAGACCCTTGGTTACCAGAGTGAAGATAAAGCAAATCACAAACAGGGCGGCAAAGGACTTGTCGTAGCTGGCCCAGCCCGTCTGCCAGGTCATGTACCAGCCCAGACCGGACTTAACGCCCAGCATTTCGGCAATCATAATGGCCACGCAGGAAGAGCTCATGGCCTGGGTGCATCCCTGAAGGATGGAGGGCATGGCG
Organism: uncultured Christensenella sp.; assembly: GCA_964444605.1. Lineage (GTDB taxonomy): Bacteria > Bacillota > Clostridia > Christensenellales > CAG-138 > RUG472. The sequence continues at coordinate 1,768 of CAYUHW010000052.1, forward strand.
TGGGGGATGGCCACACGGAAGACCAACTGGCGGTTGTTGGCGCCCAGGGTTCTGGCCGCATCAAAGTACTCCTTTCCTACGTTGGAAATACCCGTCAAAGAGGCAACGGTAACGGCAAACCAGGAGCCAAGGGCGATAATGAACACGGCGCCTCCAAAGAGGGAGGTGGCCACCACCATGATGATGGGAATCCAAGTGGAGGTGGGGATAGGCCCAAGGAACTTGATGATGGGATCCAGCCAGTACCGGGCCCGCTCGGAGTATCCGCAGGCAATGCCCGTAATCAGACCCAGAGACACGCCGATGGCATAGCCCAGAAACAGCAGCTTCAAGGTGTTCAGCGTGCAGTCCAGCAGCATGGCATAATCCGTCAAAAAGGCGTTGAGGATATAGTTCATGCAGGGGACAAAGGGCTGGGTAAGAACGCCGGTTTTCAGCGTCAGGTAATCATACAGAGCAAGGAAAAGGAACAAAGCCGAAAAATGGGGGGCTTTGTAGTGGAGCTTTTCGTAAAACTGCTTTTCACCCTTGTTCTTTTTAATGAAGGAAATCAAAAGGCACACAAGATACGCCCCAATGGCAATGCCCAGCACCCACACATAGCTCCAGGGCTTTGGATTGCGGCTGTTGTTGGGGATAATCAAATATTCCGCCAAAGCAATGCCCCCGCACAAAATCGGAAGCACCATGATGATGGTCTCCGCAAGCTTCTGCGCAGGCGTTTTTTCTTTTTCTTCCAGTTCTTTTAGCTGACGGCGGGTGAGTCCGGACAGCAGAGCCGCATCCATGCGCTCCTCTGCTTTTACCTTGGACGAATCAAACATACATACCCATTCTCTTTCCTGCAAAATCTACCGTACATAATTATATGCCTCTTCTAAAGATAGTCAAATTCACCTTTAAAATCCTGTATTTTTTTCATCGTTTCCAACGATTCAACGGTATTTTATATATTTTCTTTCAGAAATATTCCGTTGCATTTTTGCATCCGATGGAAAAATATGCCTTAGAGATTTGATACAAGTGAAACCGGTGGCTTGTTTTTTTAATGAGGTGCAAAAAAGAACGGAATTTCCCTTATTTTCCCAAAAAAGAGGGGCTTTTGCGGAAATTCCGTTCCTTATAAGCTGTGAAAGTTATTTCCCTGCCTGCTTCTCCGCCAAATAAGCAACGATGCTGTGAGCCGCTATATTGCCTTCGCCTATGGCCTTGGCAATCTGGTAGGGAAGCCCCGTGCAGTCACCTGCCGCAAAGCAGCCGGGCTTGTTGGTGCGCATCTGTCTGTCCACCACAATGCGGGGGCCGTCCAGCTCCAGTCCGTGCATAAGAGCCCCCGGGGCCACCGCAGGACGTAGGATGAAGATGCCGTCCACCGCCAATTCCCTGCCGTCGGTAAGCAGAAGGGCGGAGGCGGAGGTTTCTCCCAGTATTTCCTTAATCCCTCCCTGCACGGGTATGATGTTGTCTCTCTCCACGGCGCAGTTTTTATAGGGGGCAAAGAGGTAAACTTTCTGCGCAAGCTCCGCCAAATACAGCACCTCGTGTTCAAACTGGGGAGCGGCGCAGTATACGGCCATGGTCTTCCCCTTATATAAGAAGCCGTCGCAGGTGGCGCAGTAGCTGACCCCGCTGCCCAGCAGACGCTCTTCGCCTAAAAAGCCCTTGGCACTGACGGCTCCCATGGCTAAAAGCACCGTGGAAGCATCGTAGATATCCTCACCCCCCTGCAGCATAAAGCCCCTGCGGGCGGACAGAATGTTGGTGACCTGGCGGGGGAGAATCTTTAGCCCGGCTTCTGCAATCTGCTCCCTGAAAAGACGATTCAGCTCAGGCCCCGTGACCATAGGTACCCCGGGGTAGTTGGCAATCTTATGGGAGCGCTCCACCTTTTGGCTCAGTTCAGGAGAGCCGAACCAGATGACGCTCTTTTCATGAAGATGCAGGTTCAGGGCCGCAGAAATGGCGGCAGGACCCGAACCCACAATGGCGGTATCGTATCGCATGAAAACAGGCTCCTTACTTTGCAAAGGCGTCCCGATAGCATTGGGCTACATAGGCATCGATGCGCTGTGCCAGCACGTCTGCATAATAGTCTGCGGCAAAGAGGAAGACGGGTTCCTGCTCCATAAGCTGTTCACGGCTGCGGTCGGGGTAAGCGTCGATGAGCTTCTGCAAACGGGTTTCGTAGTCTTCTTCTGTCAGCAGGGCGTTTTCCTGACGGAGAAACTCTTGCCCTACTGTAGCCAAATCCAATTCCGTCAAATATACCTGACGGAAGGTATCCACGGTGATTTCCTCCATACCTTCGCCATACGCCTCCGCTTCTTCCTCAGGTTCAGAAACAATCGGCTTGTATTCCTGCCGCATCGCCTTCAGACGCTTTTCGGCCTGTATGTCCATTAGACGGCATTCCTCTTCGTCCCGCTCAAAGCGGCTGTTCTTGGCCACCTCCTGCCAGATAAAGGCAGAGGCCATGTCCGGGTTCTCATCTTCCAGCAAAAAGCCTTCAATCTGCTTTTGCAGGCAGAGAATGCGAAGCTCCTTCAAAGAGGCGACTCCCTCTATTCCCAGAGCGGCAATGGCCTCGTCCGTTTTTTCGGGAAGCACCGTGCGGGAAGCGGACAAAAGGGTCACTTCCACCTCTGTCTCCCCCGTATACAGGGTGCGGCTTTCTCCGAGAGTCATGCCCAGCATCTGCTTTTCCAATTCTCTGTCAAAAAGTCCCTTGCCAACGGGTACGTTGACGGAGGGCTTATTGTAGCGGGGCACCTCAGAGCGGCAGGAAATCATGGCGCTGTCATCGTTTTCCAGCTTTTCTGCAGAGACGGTCTTGCCGTAGCGGCGCAGCCAGCGGTTCATGTCCTTTTCGAGCTGCTTTTCGTTTGGAGTAAAGCCGGTGAGAAATTGGGAGATGTCCACCTGACGGTAGTCATAGATCTCCAAAGCCTTGGATTTTAGCGTAATGCAGTCAGCCATGATGACTCCTTAACCGTAATAATAGAGGCTGATCTTCTCCTCCAATTCGTCCTCATCCATAAGACCGACTACCTTTTCCAGCTCCTGCCCGTCCTTCATAAACAGCACCGTGGGCACGGCTTCAATCTGATGCTCTGCGCCCAGCCTGGGCTCGTCGGTGGTGTTCACCTTGACGATGTTCAAAAAAGGATAGTCCAGGGTCAAATCCTCCAGAATGCGGGAGAGCATCTTGCAGGGAACACAGGTGGTGGAGTAAAAGTCCACAATGGTAAAGCCTTCACGGGTTAAATCGGGATAGGTCGCATAGGTTGCAACGGAAATCATGTCCTCAGTCCTCCTTGGTCAAATATTGCTTGCAATGGTTTATCAGTTTTTCAAAGAAATAGTTGCCTGCCTGCTGGCGGTAGAAACGGGGGAGGGTAATGATCTTTCGTGCCTCCTCCCGGCTCAGCCCCATGCCCTCGGCGCACAGGGTGACCGCCTCTTCATACGCTTCCTCCGTAGGCATGGGCGCATGCTCCTGCTCCATCAGCAGAGCGCCCACGGCCGTGCTTTTCACACCGTCCATGCTGATGCCTTCTACAAAGGCAAAATGCTCCTCTCGGGTGCGTCCGCCTGTGGCATATTGAATCTCCTCATCTGTGGCGGTGTCCGGGTCTAATCCCCCGGAGCGCAGCATATCCACGGCCATGTCATGCCCCTCTTTGCGGGCAATCTCCAATTCTTCTTCGTCCAAAATGAAGGTGCTCAGGCGGCAAACCTCATCGGAGAGGAAGAGGGCCAGGGATTCTCCCATGTCCTCTGCATACTGATTGCGGGCAGCGTTCACAATGCTTTTGCGGAGCGCCTCCACATCGGCAATGCCCTCCAGATTCCAGGAAGCCACGGTTTCATCCTCCGGGAGAGCAGGAATGCGGCGGCGGATGTCCAGCACCGTCACCTGAACCGCTTCCCCGTCAGCAGACAAATCTGCCGTCTGTCCCAAGGACAGCCCCAGCAGCTTCTGCTCCAGTTCACGGTTCAAAAGCCCCTTGCCAACCCGCACCTGCACGGTATCCTTAATGAAACGAGGACTGCTTCCCCGCAAACGAAGGGTGGCGATGTCTCCTTCGGCTATGGCGTCTGCCGTTTCTACGGTGCCGTAGCGGATGCAATACTTCATAAGCTCCTTCTGCAGTTCCTTTTCCTCCATGGAAAAGGGGGCGGCATAGGGCCGTAAATCGATGTCTTTGTAATCTGCCAGAGTCACCACTTGGGTTTTAATGCCAAGCATTTAGGCGCACTCTCCTTTTTTGATAAAGTCCTGCATGAGGGGGCTGGCGGCGGCCACCTCTGCAAAGGTGCCGCTGGCCTCTACCTGCCCGTCCTGTAATACAATCACATTGTCCGCACGGCGGATAAGCTCCATGTCGTGGCTGACCATAATCACGGTTTTGCCCTCCATAACGTGCATGAGGGCTTCCATAACCTCGTGCTCGCTGACAATGTCGATGCCGCTGGTGGCTTCGTCCATAATCAGAATGTCGGGCTGCTTTAAGATTACACGGGCAATGGCCAACCGCTGCATTTCGCCTCCGGAGCACTTGGTGTCAAAGCGGCTGATCTTTGTGTCAAAGCCCTGCTCCTTGGTCATAATGAAGTCATAAGCCAGAGCCTGCCGGGCGGCTTCCTCCAGTTCCTCCTGAGTAAACTCCCGGTGTACGCCGTAGGCAATGTTCTCCCGAATGGTGCCTTTGATAATCTGGTTTCCCTGGAACAAATATCCTACACGCTCCCGCCAGTCCTCCAAACGGATGCTCTCCAGAGCCTGTCCGTTTAAGCACAGTTTTCCCTCCTGCTGGCGGCGGAACTGCTCCAAGAGCTTTATGAGGGTGGACTTGCCGCAGCCGTTTTCTCCCACAATGGCGGTGATTTTCCCCTGGGGGATAGTGAAGCTGACGCCGCTTAACACGGGCTGACGGTCATCATAGGCAAAGGAGAGGTTCTCTGCAGTCAAATCCCCGGCCGCATCGGTCAACCTTTCTCCGGAGGTCAAGTCTTCGTCCTCCATATCCGCAATGGCCGCAATGGTGGCGCAGGAGCCCTGAGCCCCCTTGAGAAGCTGCCACACGGCAGAAAGCATGTAGGCATTGCCCATGAACAGCATGTAGTAGTTGAACAGGTTCACAAGCTGGAACATCTTCATGCTGCCTGCCCGCACCATGGCGGAGGCTACCAGCAAGAGTACTATCTCGTTGAGATACTGGGCAAAGGAACCGATAGGGGAGATGAAGATAAAGAGCTTCTCCTGCCGAATCTCCGCTCTGTAGCGTGCTTCGTTGGCCGCAATACCCTTTTGATACTCTTCATCCTCCATGGAGGCGGTTTTAATGCGCAGAATGTTGGGCAGCCGCTCCGCAAAGAAGTTGGTAATGGCGGACATGGAGCTGTTGGAAATCTCGTTTACCTTATACTGAAGTTTTCCCATGATCCATGCGGCTAACATGGTAATGGGGATGCCTGTGAGCATAATCAGAGCCAGAGATTTATAGGTAGCGTACATCTTCATAAAGTTGGTGTACACACCGTAAATCAAAGAGATAAACTGCACCAGCACCGCCAGGGCGGCATAGGCGCCGGTGGTGTCCTGGGTCACACGGGATACAAGAGACTGGCTGTCCCTGCCCTCAAAGAAGGACATGGGCAGGCGCAAAAGCTTACCCCACACGCTGTGGCGGACGTTGCGGGCGGTCATCTGAGCGGACAGCTCCCCCACAGCGCCCTGTACGGCTTCCGTAAAGCCGTAGAGCAGGGTCATGAGGATAAAGCCAATCAAAAAGCCGTTGTCCGTAATGGCGCCGGTCATGATTTTGCTGGAGTAGGGCACCAGCCGGGACTCCACTTCCTTCATGGCCAGGGACATGAACATGACAAGAATCAGCATGACCCAGGGGATTTTTACCTGCTTATAAAAGCGGAACAGCTGTTTCCAGCTCTGTTTGTTGGCACCGGGCTGCTGCTTTTTTTCTTTTGCGCTCATTCTGCCTGACCTCCCTTCGCGGTAAGCTGGCGGCAGAAGTCGCTCAGCCGAATCATTTCTTCCATACTGCCTTCCAGTACACGGTGGTCGCTTTCTGCACAAATCACATGGTCTGCAGCGGCAATAGCCTGCCGGTCATGGGTGACCAGAAGCACCGTCCGCTGTCCCTTCAGCTGTTCGACGGCGCGGATAATCTCATCGGTGGAGGTGATGTCCAGACTGGCCGTAGGCTCATCCAGCACCAGCAGGGGCGCTTGGGTGAGAATGGCGTTGGCAACGGAAATCTTCTGCCGCTGGCCTCCCGACAAACGGCCGCCGAACTGACCCACCTGGGTATTCAGCCCCTGAGGAAGCTCTTTGATAAAATCATCCAAATGCACAAGGCACAAGGTGCTGTTCAATTCCTCCTCGGAGACCTCTCGGTGAATGCCGTAGAGAAGGTTGTCCCGAATGCTGCCGGACATAAGGGGCGTGTCCTGAAGCACATAGGCAATGTTCTTCCTCCAAGTACGGGGATCGCAGTCGCCAATGACTTTGCCTCCGGAGAGAATACGGCCTTTTGTAGGCTCATAAATGCGGGACAACAGCTTTAACAGGGTGGTTTTGCCCGAGCCGCTGTAGCCCACCATGGCCGTAATCTGTCCGCCGGGAATATGGAAGGACACATCCTCCAGCAGAGACTCCTGCTCATAGGAGAAGGAAACGTGGTCAAACATGATGTCGCCACGGTGCACCAGCTCCTCTGCGTAGGCGGCCACCCCCTCTTCCTCTTCATAGAGGACGGAGGATACCTGATTCAATTTGCCCTGAATGGACTTGGCCTTCTTCCATATGGAGCCGAAAAGAGTGAAGAAGCCGAGGAAGCTTCCGGCATACAGATAGAAGGTATACCAGCCTTCTGCATCCAGCGTGCCCCCTTCCATCATCTTAATG
>CAYUHW010000053.1:0-8663 GCA_964444605.1 uncultured Christensenella sp.
CTTCATCCACAACGGTGTCCCACATAAAGTGGAGCTTGGGATTCTTGAAGGCCTTCTCCTGAATGGACTTGGCGGCCCGCAGTTCGTTCCGGCGGTGAATCAAAGTTACCTTACGGGCGAACTTGGTCAGGTACATGGCCTCTTCCACGGCAGCGTCGCCGCCGCCCACTACATATACTTCAAAATCCTCGAAGAAAGCAGCATCGCAGGTAGCGCAGAAGGAAATGCCCTTGCCTACAAACTTGCCCTCGTTCTTGCAGCCGATGGGCCGGGGGAAGGCGCCGGTAGCCAGAATCACGCACTTGGCTTCATACTCGCCTTTGGTTCCGACGAGCTTCTTCACATCGCCGGTGAGCTCCACGCTCTTAATCTGATCGGAAACACGCTCCACGCCGAACTTGGCGGCCTGGGCAGTCATCCGAGCAATCAGGCTGGGTCCGCTCTCCCCTTCCAGCTCCTGGCCGGGGTAATTTTCAATCTCATTGGTGATGGCGATCTGGCCGCCATCCTGTCCCTTCTCAATAATCAGGGTGTTCAGTCTGGAACGACCGGCGTAGAGGCCGGCAGTAAGGCCCGCAGGGCCAGCGCCAAGGACGATTACATCATACAGCATAGTCTTTAAATCCGTTCCTTTTTCATTTATATTTGACATAACCCTTCCCCCGGCTACCAGACCGGGGGAAGAATTGTCAGCATCAATACCCGATCAGTCCTCAAAGATGGTCTGGTCGGTGACCTCCGTCGTCAGAGCCTTCAGAGCCTTGGAAACCAGTTTCTTACGCAGTTCGTATTCTTCTTCGTGCGTAAGGGCGGGGTTGCCCAAAGGATGGGGGATGGCGATAGTGGGAACTATCCTGTTCGCACCCACGGTAAGGGAGATCGGGGTAACGGTGCACATATGCACCACGGGGATACCTGCTCTTTCGATTTCTTTAACCATCGTTGCACCGCAACGCGTGCAGGTGCCTCATGTAGAGGTCATGATAACGGCATGAACACCGGCCTGCTTCAGCTTCTGGGCGTATTCAGCCGCAAAGCGCTTGGCGTTGGCCACGGCGGTACCGTTACCGACGGTGGTGTAGAAGTAATCATGGAGCTTGCCGATCACGCCTTCCCGCTCGAACTCACGCATAACATCCACGGGGAGTACGCGGTTGGGATCGTCGTTGGCGTAAACAGGGTCATAACCGCCATGAGCGGTCTCGTAGGTCTCCTTGGTCAGCACTTCCACGCCGGCAATGTTGTACTCGCCGTAGTGAGAAGCGGAGGAAGACTCGATATGGTCGGGATTGCCCTTGGGCACGATGCCGCCGGAGGTGCACAGTGCGATGGTGGCATGAGCCAGATCCTTAACGGCAGGGTTGGGAGCAACTCTGTCGAAGGAGGGCATGGGATACTCGGTGACGAAGGGCTTGTCGTTGAGCTTCTTGATGAGCATATCGACGGCACGCTTTGCGCCCCGCTCTTTCTCAAAGAAGTTTACACGAATGCCGTTGGGCATGTAGCCGTCCACACAGGAAGCAGCCAGAGGTTCGCCCTTGGCCAGCTTCAGAGCCAGCTTTGCCATGACGGGAGCGGCCTTGCGCATACCGGCGGCGTTGTTGGCGGTGGGAACGATCAGGACCTTGTCCTTCAGGTCTGCACCGGGGTTCTCTTCGTACATACCGGTGACCACGGGGATGCCCAGCTCCTTCACTGCTACGCAGATGTTGGCGCAGGCATAGCCGTAACGGCCGGCGTTGAAGGCGGGACCAGCCACGAATACGTCAGGCTTGATCTCCTTGACCCAATTGAGAATCTGCTCTTTGGCATCCTTCTCATGCTCGGCAAAGTAGCTGTCGCCGCACACGATGGTGTTGACGATTTCAGCTTCGCCCTTCCACTGCTGGGACAGAGCCATGCCGGGGCCAATCATGCCTTCCCGAAGCTCGGGGGCAACATGGGCCATTTCCTCGCCGCCAATCTGGGCGAAGAACTGGTTGATGTAATGAACAACACGATAACTCATGTTCTACTCTCCTTTCTGCCTTTACCTTGCGCTCAGGCAGTTAAAGCCCATCTCGTTGGTCGCGCCGGTGATGACCTGCAGCTCAGCCTCGATGGAGCCATCGGGACGGAGGGAGCCTGCATGACCGCCGGCAATCTTATCAACGTAATCCAGCATGCCGATGACCTTGTCCATCTTGGGCAGTACGATAACCATGTTGGCATTGCCGCCGGTTACCACTGCGTCGGCCAGAGGATCTGCGTCAGCCAGAGACTGGGACTTGCCATCCTGACCGGCGTACTCGTCGGTGATGATGGTGGTCTTTACGCCAACCTGCTCAATCTTCTTGGTGTTCATGATAAGGTCGGTATCGGGGTTGCCGAAGCCTTCCTGGCTCACGATAACGCCGTCCAAATCGAGGAGGCGGCAGAGCTTGGCGCTCCAGTCGGAAGAACGCTGCTTGTCAGCCAAGTATACGTTCTCATTGGTGATGATGTTGCAGACGTAGTTCAGGGTCTTGCCATGCTGTGCGAACAGTTCGGCCACCACAGGGTTGTTCTGATGATGGTAAGTCGTGTTCTTGTCGCAGGCAGACACGCAGTTGCCGCTGAGGATAGCGCCGTCCATGGTCTCGGTGGGCCAGAGGATGGTGGTCAAAGACCGCTTGGCGTCTACGCCGTACACATAAGTATCATGCAGCAGACCCTGGCTCTGCAGCATGTGGACGTAAGCTACACGGGGAAGACCGGGCAGCTTCTCGATGCCTTCCTTGATGCCGTAGGTCTCGTAAGACTTGACCTCATCGGGCTCTACATCACGGCCCAGCTCACCGATAAAGGTGGCGGCGCGGAGACCGGCGATACGTACGGCATGCTCGTAAGCGTGCTGGTGAATACCATCCACGGGCTCGGCAACCATAACCAGGTTGTTGAGCTTGGAGAAAGGCGTGTAGTCGGCTCCGGGGCCGGTCATATCGATGATGCCTTCCTGGAAACCAACAATCTTACCTGCGGTTACAACGGCCATGCCACGGAGTACATGGGTCTTGCCGGAACCGACGGTGTCCACCTTGGCGATGACGCCGGGGAACATTCCGCCGGGGCCCTCCACCTTGACACGGGGCTCGATAACGTCCTTGACGGGGGTGATCCTAACGCTTTGCCCGGGTTTGGCAATGTCGAAGCTGATAGACTTGAGACAAGCCTTCACGTCATCGTCCTGGTATACGAATGACTTGACTGCTTCGGCGTCGACGTACAGGATTCCGTCTGCTACCTTGCATTCGTTTGAAAATTGAATATCCTTGATTTCAATGAAACCCAATTCCAACTTCAAACCGAACACCTCCTTCTTTTCGTTATTTTATCTTACTAAGCCCGGCAACCGCGTCGTAATCGAGAGCGCCGCAGAGCAGGGTATAGTCAATAAGTTGGAAATCCTCCAACAGCTTCTCGGTAAGCACCCGATTTCTCGGAGTGAACTTATCGAAGGCCTGAACGCTCTCACCCATAATGGCGGCCATGTCCGTGTCAAATTTCTTGGGTACATCGGAAAGGACGATAGACTTATAAGGCGTCTCGTTAGGCTTCACGCTGCCGGAAAGAGGATGGGTGTACAGAGCATGTCCCGCATACACCATATCCCTTGCTTCTACCAGTATGCCCCGATAGGTAGCATCCTGTTCAAAGCGGATTTTGTATTCGTTCCCAAGGCACTTGACCACCAGCGGATTGTTGGTCAAAATCAAAAAATCTTTCTGACGAATCACCTTGAAAACTTCCTTCCTTGCTTAGAATCCGCAGAATAAAAAACAGACCCAGTCATGAGCGTTAGCAAACACTCCTGCCTGACTCTGTCCTGAACCTGAGAGATTCCTCCCTTCACCCCCGTGAAGAAAGTTGCGCCTTCGGTGCCTTTTGGCTTTCCAGAGCTTGTCAGATTACAGTCCTTTGGCCTGAGATATTGACACCACATCGGCAAGGCGTAGTGCTTATTCCCTTCGGCTCCCCTCTCGCTGAGAAGATCTCCTGTAATCCTCGTCCTTTTTATTCTGTTTCATTCTAAACCATTTTTTACAAGAAGACTATACCCTATCTCATGCAAAAAGTCAATGGCGAATCTTCAAATATCGGCAATTTCAATATAAATCCGTTCTATCGCTTTTTTCGACCATAGGCCTTGGTCAATGAATCCTCACGATACAGCGGCAAGAAGGCTCCGATTGCAACACCCTTTACTGCAATTCTGCCCCCTCCCTCCTCCCAATTTTCTCATCGGCACAGAATAGGCCCGTCCGAAAGCCGTGTTCTCAAAAAAGTATGCTTCTTTCTCCTATTGACAATTCACGGAAAGAAGACTATCTTAAGGTAAGCAACGTTTTTTACAGTAAGGTTTCAGGAGGAATAAAATGGCTGTATTAAAGGATTTTTACGCAAACAAGCTCCGTGTGCGGGTCTTTGATTCCCGCAAGGCTATGGGCGATGCCGCAGGAGCGGAAGCCGCCCGATGCATAAAAGAGTTGCTGGCAAAAAAGGAAGTCGTCAACGTGATGTTTGCCGCCGCCCCCTCTCAGAACGAGACCCTGGCCGCTTTGGTTGAGGATCCCGATATTGACTGGAGCCGTGTAAACGCATTCCATATGGATGAATATGTAGGACTGGACGAATCCCACCCCGCCGGGTTCCGCAATTTCCTGCGCCGTGCCATTTTCGATTCCAAGCCTTTTTGCAGTGTCAACCTGCTCAACGGGAACGCAGAGAATCCCGAGGAGGAAGCCGTGCGCTATCATGAGCTTCTTGCCGCGCATCCTTTGGACGTGTGCATTTTGGGCATTGGCGAAAACGGCCACATTGCCTTTAACGATCCGCCGGTGGCCAACTTTGAAGACAGCATGTATGTCAAGGTTGTAGAGTTGGAGGAAGTCTGCCGTATGCAGCAGGTGCATGACGGCTGCTTTGCCTCTTTGGAGCAGGTGCCCACCCACGCTCTCAGCGTAACCATTCCCGGGCTGTGTGCCGCTCGGTATATGTTCTGCTCCGTCCCCGCCGCCACCAAGGCCGAGGCCGTGAAGCATACAGTGGAAGACCCCGTGTCCACCGCCTGCCCCGCCACCATTTTAAAGGAGCAGGAGCATGCCTGCCTGTACACCGATAAGGATGCAGGAAAGTATCTGCTGTAAAACAAGGAGCTGTATTCTATGAAGACGCTGATTATAAACGGACGCATTCTCACTCCCCGGGGGGCTCTTGAAAACCATGTTTTGGGCTTTGAAGGGGAAAAGATTGACGGCATCTGGCCTGAAAACCTGATTCCCGCATCCTATAAGCAAGCCCAAGTGCTGGACGCTGAAGGGCAGTACGTCTCCCCCGGCTTTGTTGACATTCACGTTCACGGAGGCGGCGGGTATGACTGCACCGGCAGCTCTCCCGAGAACATTGTCAAGATGTGCCGTGCCCACGCCCTCCACGGCACCACTTCCATTGCCCCCACGGTCACCACGGCGGCCATTCCTCTTATGGCCTCCTCCATTGAAAACATTCGGGCGGCTCAAAAGCTGTGCAAGGACAGCACCATTTTGGGTGCCCATTTGGAAGGCCCCTTCCTTTCTTTAGAGCAGTGCGGCGCCCAAAACCCCGCTTACATCCTCGCCCCCACCCCGGAAAATTGGGAGAAATTGCTTTCCGTCTGGCCGGGAGGCATCACTATGATGGGGGTGGCTGTGGAGCGGGAAGGCGCCCTTGACTTGGGAGACGAGCTCAAGCGCAGAGGCATTGCGGCCTCCATCGCCCACTCCAATGCCAGCTTTGAGCAGGTGGAGGAAGCCCTGCTTCACGGCTTCGGCGATGTAACCCACCTGTATTCCGGCTGTTCCCTTATGTATCGGAAGAATTCCTATCGGTATGCCGGGGTGGTGGAGGCAGGTTTGTATTTTAACGACTTGGCCGCTCAGGTCATCGCCGACGGCAAGCACCTTCCCGCCTCCCTCCTGCGGCTGATTTATAAGTGCAAGGGTGCCGACCGCATCGCCCTGATTACCGATGCACTGGAAACGGCCGGCACGGATTTGGAGGAAGGCACGCTGGTAACCCAGTCCAACGGCATGGACATGATTCTGGACGACGGTGTCATGAAGTTGCCTGACAAGCAGTCCTTTGCCGGATCCATTGCCACTACGGACCGTCTGGTGCGGAACATGGTGCACTTGGCCGGCGTCCCCATCCACGAAGCCGTAGTCATGGCCTCCCGTACGCCCGCCCGCATTGTGCACGCAGATACCCGCAAGGGCACTTTGGCGCCGGGCATGGATGCCGACATCCTCCTCTTTGACGAGGAGATTCGCCTGTCCCGAGTTATCTCCATGGGCAGAACCGTTATGGAGAAATAAAGTATCACATGTACACAAAACGTCCGAAAGAAGCATTCTCTCGGACGTTTTGTTTCGCTTACTAATACAGGTTTAAGCAAGGCGCTTTACACTTCTGCAATCAGATATCCGGGATGCCCCGCAGGCGTTTCTTTGACAATGGCACCATCCCGAAACAAGGCCGCAGCGCCAGCCGCACACTCGTCTTCCGCTCTGTCAGCGCAATAGGGGTTGACCAGCAAAACAGTTTGTCCGCACAAGGACGCTTGTTGTGCATACTCGTGCTTAATGGTGCTGTTCCATTCCTCCGCAGCATAGTCGCACCAAACCGGCCAAAGCACAATGTCCGCTTCCAGAGCCTCCATTTCCTCCGGTCTCCCCTCTGTCCAAAGATCCCCACACAAACCAATGGCAAAAGTTTTGCCGCCATAGGTGAACCGTACAAAGTTCTCTCCTTCCCGGTAGTGACCGTCCGTTTTATCAAACTCCCTCCAGCCCACACTGACCCGGCGGAAAAGGTTCACGATTTCTCCCTCGGCACCGATAAAAATCTGGCTGCTGTACAGCGACTCTCCCTGCCGCTCAATAAAGCCAAAGGATACGGCCATATGGGCTTCCCGGGCTGCCTGCTGCATCTGCGCAATAGGTGTATCCGTCACCTGTACTCCTATGTTTCTGTCCTTCTAATACTCCCAGCTTAGGCAGTCAAAGCCCTGCAGAACGGACTCTCCGAACACAATCAAATCCGCGCCGCAGCAAGAAGCCATAGCCTTCTTCATAGCTTGCAAATTATAAGGTATGTCGCTGTTTTTTACCGATGCCGATGCCAGTACAACTTTCAAGGCAATGCCTCCTGTTTACGCTCTTGTAACAAAGTGCCGGGACGGAGCATCCAGCCGGTGTATGGTTTCTTTGATGAACTCCGGGTAAATGATTACCTCCCCCAGCTTCTCTATGGGCATCCAGCCCAGTACCACATTGCAGTTGTCTTTATGGGATACGAACTCATCCGTATCCGGAATATTGAAGCCATCTGCCAACTCGATTCGGTAATAGTACGCAAGATTGTGCGCCTTCCGCCCCCTCCACTCCCAGAAGCACTCCTCCGTCCAGATCAGATTCCCCACTTGAATATCTGCACCCGTTTCCTCCCTATACTCCCGTGCAAGACCGTCCGCCAGCGTCTCCCCTATCTTCACATGGCCGCCAGGCAAGGCATACTCGTTTCCGTCCCTATCACGCTGAACAAGAATTTTTCCGTCCCTTACCAAAACGCCAACGGTTCTCACATCAAAGATGTATGTATCGGTTTTAAAAAGTATATCCTGCATTTACCCATTCCTTTCCATAAAAGTCCTTATCTGATTTTTCAATTCTTCCGCTTCCAGAATATAATCATGGAGTTTCTGCCCGTATATGTGGCGCTCAATCCCCAGCACACAATTTTCATGCGGAGAACCATCAAACCACTTTGTAAGACACGGGATAAAGTCCGGTGTCGTTTCCTCCCTGCCGTACACGCCGATTATGAAGAGCTTGCTGATAATAGCCTCATACGTATCATGGTGCATAAAGTTGTCCTGGCCTCGCTCGTTAAAAATGAAGTATAGAGAAGACGGATGACCGCAATACATGGGGACGATGAAAACAATCTTATCATAGCGCGGCATGCTCTCATAGAGTGCATATATGTCGTCGCTTCTGTATCCGCATTCTCCGTCAAAGCATTCATATGCGCATTTGGAGCACGGGTGCGCATTCAGGTCTCTGAAATAAACAACCTGATCCCCTTTCTCGGAGATAAAATCGGCAATGCTGTCACAGTTCCCATTGGCTCTGCCAGAAAAACTAAGTATCAGTTTCATTCTATCTCTCTTTCACTTTTCTCTGATCCAAAATTCAATCCATCATGGAAAGCAATTCAGATAGCTTGCTAATTTGATAATCCGCTACGCCATCCCAAAGCTTTGCGTCCTGGTAGTTCGCAAGCCCGTTCCTGACCCCACACAGTTTTCATTCCCAATGCTTTGGCGGGAGCGATATCGTTGTCCAGCCGGTCACCGCCCATCACGCTTTCTTCAGCACAACACCCTGCAAGTGCAAATGCCTTTTCAAAAATCTCTTTGTTCGGTTTGGCGTATCCGATTTCTGCGGATGCCGCAATCACCTCAAAGAATTTCCGTAAGCCCCATGCCTCCAGGCGTTCAGCCGTTCCAAAATACTGATTTGCGATAATGCCAAGGTGATATCCATTATCACGGAGGGCAGATAGCGTACTGTGGGCATCGGGATACGGAGCTTCATCCT
This sequence comes from uncultured Christensenella sp., assembly GCA_964444605.1. Lineage (GTDB taxonomy): Bacteria > Bacillota > Clostridia > Christensenellales > CAG-138 > RUG472. The sequence continues at coordinate 8,658 of CAYUHW010000053.1, forward strand.
CCGAAT
>CAYUHW010000054.1:0-8480 GCA_964444605.1 uncultured Christensenella sp.
ACCCGCTGCTGCTGGCCGCCGGAAAGCTGATCCACCCAGCGCTGGCCGTAGCCCTCCAGGTTCACCAGCTTCAGCATGTCGTGGACCTTCCCTTCAATGACGTCCTTGGGGGTCTTCTTAATCTTCAGACCGAAGGCGATGTTGTCAAAGACGTTGAGGTGGGGGAACAGGGCATACTTCTGAAAAACGGTGTTGATTTCCCGCTTGTAGGGAGGCACCTTGGCGATATCCGTGCCGTTCATGTAGATGTGGCCGGAGGAAGGCATGATAAATCCGGCAATCAGCCGCAGGGTGGTGGTCTTTCCGCAGCCGGAAGGCCCCAGCAGGGTTAAAAATTCCCCGTCATTGATGTACAGGTTCACATGCTCCAGGGCAATGTCTCCCTCGTAGTTCTTGGAAACGTCTACCAGCTCAATCAGTCTCTTTCCCATTTGCCGCTCCTCATGCAGTCAGTTTCGTTAAGATATTTTGGAATTTAGAAGGAAGGGGGGGTGCTGACCCACAGCACCTTGCTTTCGCCCTTGCCGCCGTTGATAAGATAGTGCACACCCGTGGGGTGGAAGTAGAAGGAATCTCCCTTCCTGAGCTTATAGCGGCTGTCCCCGCAGATAAGCTGTACGGAGCCGGAAAGCACATATCCGAACTCCTCCCCCTCGTGGGGATCGTCCTCCGCCGTGCGGCACCCGGGCCCAAGGGTAACCAAAATGGGCTCCAAGGCGTTCTTCTGGGCGTTGGTCACCAGCCACTTAACGGATACCCCCGGGGCGGCATCCTCTTTGACAAACATATCTTCAGCGGCGTATACCACCTTTTCGTCGGCGTGGTCGCTGAAAAATTCGCTGACATTGCTGCCCAGGGCCTCCAGAATGTCCATAAGGGTCGCAATGGAGGGCGAGGTGATATCCCGTTCCAACTGGGATATGAAGCCCTTCGTCAGCTCCGTACGATCCGCCAGCTCCTCCTGGGTCAGGCCCAGCCGAAGCCGCATCCGTTTGATCTTGCTTCCGATCTCCATGCAAACAGCCTTTCTAAACTTTTTGTTTACGAATACGCTCCCACAGCGTTTCTAAACTTCAGGTTTACAATTTCTAAACAAGCACATAAATTAAAGCAGAAAAATCTCTGCTTGTCAATCCCCTTTTCGACATTCTTTTTACAATCTTTTGTGTTCCCATAGAGGCGACGTCATTCACTTAAGAACCGAAGTGTACAAGAGCCATTTTCTCTCCTTCAGTCCGCTTTGCAATTCCCCTTTGCCTGCGGCAGTGAAATCGCCTTCGGCGATGAAACATGGCTGCGCCATATGAAATCTGCCTTTCAGGCAGGTTGCGGAGGGGACGGCGTGCCGTCTCTATTATCTGCTTATCCCCTCAGTCATCTTCGCTGACAGCTCCCCTTGCACAACAAGGGGAGCCATGCGGTAAGAAGCCACTTGCACGGCAAAAAGCAAAAGTGAGTAAAAAGCCTCTTGCAACGTTAGGCTCTGCTTACAAGGGGAGCCAAGGGTTATAAAAGGGGCTTGCGGCGTATTCAGCTTTTACCATTGAAAAGGCAAAAAACAATCTTGGCTCCCCGTGCAAGGGGAGCCAAGTATGTATTGTCCTTCTATCCCTCGGGGCAGATGCGCAGGGTGTACTGCAGTCCCTTTTCGCAGACCTTTTCAATCATCAGCCCGTCCCCCAGGGGCAAAGTTGCGGTGTATCCCTGCCCGCCGTTTTCCACCTTTATGGCACCCAGCTCCTTTTCCCCAAGCGCATACCCCAGCGCCTTGGCAAAGAGGCTTACTCCTGCGGCGGGATCGTCCCCATGGGCGTCAAAGAAGGCGGCGGACAAATACAAGGGCTCTCCCGTGCGGCTGTCCAGCTGGAGGGAAAGGCACTGGGTAACGGTGCCCGTGTCGTACCAGACCTGAGCGCACCACAGGGACAGCCTTGCCCCCGTACTCTCGTTGTAAAAGTCCCGCAAAAGGGCGGTGGCCTTGCTGGCGGCCACAATCTTGCTCAAATCCTCGGAGCCGTCGGGGTATAATTCCCCAAGGTACTGCTCCCACAGCTCCCGGGTCTTCAGCAGTACGTCCTTTTTGCTCAGTTCTTCAGGCAACGGCAGGCGCTCCGGCCCTTCGATTTCGCACTGGGCAAATAAGTCAAGTCTCGTACTCAGAGACAGGGGGGTGCCCAGGGTCTCCTGCCGCTCCACTTCCAAGGTGCGGTAGCCGGGGCGGTTAAAAAAGCTGCTTCGCCGCACTCCCAGCAAAATCCAGCTAATGCCCACGCACAACAGGGCGGCGGCTACGGTGCCAAGACCGATGCCCAAATACATATGGATGACCCGTTCCCGTCTGCTGGGAGCGGGGTGGGGGGTGTCGCTCATGCCTCTTCGCCTCCTTTCCCCCGGCGGCTGTCGTACAGGGGCACGTCAAACCAAACCGTGGTGCCCTCTCCCAAGGTGCTTTCAAAGTGAAGCTCACTGCCGTGAAGCTGGGCAATCTTGTTGCTGATGGCCAGCCCCAGACCCGCCCCGTGCTGGGCTCTGGCTCTGGACTTATCCACCATGAAGAAGGCCTCCGTAATGCGCTTTAAATCCTCGGCGGGGATGCCGATGCCGTGATCCTGCACGGTGATGCGGTAGCGGTTCTGCTGTTTTTTTCCCGTGATGGAGATGGTCTTCCCCGGCTCGCTGGCCTTGCGGGCGTTGTCCACCAGATTGGTGACCATGGTCAAAAACAGATCCTTTTCATACAGAATAAGCTGCTGTTCCACATCCGTTTCCAAGGTCAGTCCGTTTTTCTCCAGCATGGGGGTGACCACGGCCATGACGTGGCCGATGATTCTGCGGGAGTAGCCTCGGCTGAGGGCGTAGTCCGTCTTGTCCAGCACCACCAGATCCATGAGCTTTAGGGACATGGCCTCCAGCCGCTTTCCCTCGGAATAGATGAAGTTGGCGGCCATAAAGGCGTCCTCCGGGTCTAAATCCTGACTGCGGAGCATGTCCGCATAGCCGATGATGGAGGTCATGGGGGTCTTCAGTTCGTGGGAGAAGCTGGCCACAAAGTCCTTTTGCTGTTTGGCATAGCCTTCCAAATCCTCCACCTTCTGCTCAATGGCCCCGGCCATGGTGTTAAAGTGAAGGGCTAAGTCTCCGATCTCGTCCAAGGAGGACACCTCCGCCCGCTGTTGGTACTGCCCTGCGGCAATGCGGCGGGTGGCACGGCTTAGGGAGCGGATGGAGCCCGTGCTGAAATAGGACAGCCCCAGCATGGCGGCGATGCAGATGGCCACGGTGAGAATGTGCAGAAGAACAAAGGAATTGACCTCCCGGTCATAGAGGGCAATCAAGTCTTCGCTCCGGCTCCGCAGCACCAGATAGTAGCTTTCCCCCTCCATGGACAAAACGCCCATGCTCTCCAGCACCGTCTCCTCCGGCTCAATCAAGCAGTACAACATCTCCCCCTCGTTGGGAAGAACCCCCTGCAGTACCGGGTAAAAGTCCTCCCCCGTGGCGGATAAAAGCTGCCCCTCCCGGCTGTACAGAGCGCAGACGTCTCCCGAGGGAAGAGTTTCTGCGCCCCGCTCCAGTATCTCCTGAAACATAAGGGGGGTGGCGGACTGGTAATATAGGCGCAGGCCGTAGATTTCCGCCTCCAAAGAAGCGCACAAAGCGGTGAAGCGGGCCTGGGCTTCGTCTACCTTGAAATCCAGATTGGCCGAAAAGCTCTGGGTAATGAGAATATGCCCGGCCACGGCAAAAAGCACCGCTACGATGAGTACGGTGCAAAGGCAGATTTTCAGGGCAAATCTCATGGCCTACCCTCCTGCTGCCAAAGAAGGCGCCTTATGGCCGGGTCTCCTTTGGGGAATGGGGCGCTTCGGGTTTGGGGGCAGAGGGAGTTTCAGAGTCCGCCTCCCTTTCCTCTTCCTCGGAAACGCCGATGTATTTGGGCATTTCGTCCTCGTTGAGCATGAGCCGATAGCCCACCTTGTGAACGGTGCAGATGCGGTCCATCCACCCCAGCTTCTTTCTCAGCCGCTGGACGTGGGAGTCCAGGGTGCGGCTCTCTCCCAAAAAGTCCGAGTTCCACACCTTCTCAAAAAGGGTTTCGCGGAACAAAGCCGTATTGGGGTTCTGGCAGAAGATAATCAATAAATCAAATTCCTTGCGGGTGAGAAGCACCTTCTCCCCGTCTCGAAAGACCTCTCGGGAGTCCAGATCCATAATCACGTTGGCCGCCTGCAAATACCCCTGACTCTTGTGGTAGCGGCGCAGAACCACCTCGATGCGGGCGATGACCTCCACCATCTCAAAGGGCTTGACAATATAGTCCTCCGCCCCCAGCTTGAGTCCCTTGACCCGGTCGTTGACATCGTTTTTGGCGGTAAGGAAAATCACCGGAATCTGCATGGGGCGGATATAGGTCAACAGATCATAGCCGTCAAAGCCCGGCAGCATAATATCCAAAAGCACCAAATCAAAGGGGTGCTTGTCCAGCATGTCCGCCGCCTGAGGGCCGGTATAAGCGCACATGCACTTGTAGCCGTGCTGGGTCAGGTTCATGCGCAGTAGGTTGGCAATAGGCAGTTCGTCATCCACAATCAGAATACGAATCATCACAGTCTCCTCTTCCGAGCCCCTCCTGAAGAAGGGGTACGCCCATAGTGTACCACGCAAATTCGGACAAATTGTAACATCTTAGCCCTTGGGAGAATTTTTTTTGCGTTTTTTTGTGAAAAAGTTTTCTTTGGGGGCCTTTGCCTTCTTCTTTTCCTCCTCAGGCTCCTGGGGAAGCTCCTGATAGGGGAACAGGCGGATGAACCCGTCCTGATCGAGAGCCTGCAGCAGAGCGCAGAGAATGGGGATGCCCCACAGCCCCAGCCCGCCGAAGAGCCGGTAGCCGATGAACATGGCCATAAGGGTGACAAGGGGATGCAGGCCCACCCGTTCGCCTACAATGGCGGGCTCCTGGAACTGGCGGGCGATGACCACCACCAAATAGACAATCAAAAGCCCGATGCCCGTGGGGATGTTCCCCCGAATGAGGGTGATGAGAGTCCAGGGCAGCATAATCATGCCGCTGCCCACCACGGGAAGAATGTCAAAGAGGGCAATGAGCAGGGCGATAAGCAGGCAGTTGTCGATGCCCACCAAAAACAGCCCCAGAGAAAGCTCCGCAAAGGTGATCAGGAAGATCAGCCCGTAGGAGCGCAGATAGGTGCCGATGGTCTTGCAGAAGTAGGAAAAGGCGGTGGAAATCTTGGTATACAGGGCAGGCTCCATGCGCCGCTGAATGCCCCGGCGCAGCACCCCGTAATCTAAGGCAATAAAATAGGTGGCAATGATGCAGAACAGCACCTTCAAAAGCAGGGAGGGGATGTCCGTCACAATGCCCGAAAGCAGGGCCGTAGACAGAGAAGCGATCTTGGAGCCCAGGGTGCTGATGAGGTTTGAAGAGAATTTTTGCAGGATGGTCACCAGGGTGGGATCCAGCTTTTCCAAAAAGCCCGTAAGCACGGCGGTGAAATCCTGCATGGCGGGGACGATGCGGCCGTTGTACCTGGCTACGGCGGTGCCGGCAAAGCTCACCAGCTTGCTGCCGCACAGCAATATCAAAAAGGCCAAGAATACGAACAGCAGCGTCACCAGCAGGGTGCTGACCATGCGCAGAGGCAGACGGAGCTTTTTGGAGAGAAACTCCGCCGGTTTTTTGAGCATGATTGCAAAAAGGAAAGCCACCAGAAAGGGCAGCAGCAGCGGCAGGGCAAAATCAAAGAACAGATAGATAACCAGACCCAAGCCCAGAAACCAGCACAGCTTAATCAGATTGTTTTTATATGTCTCCGTCTTCATGCTTACAGTATAGCAGTTTCTGCCCTTGGAGTCAAAGGGACAGAGGGGGGAAGGGGCAAAGAAAGTGTGAATTTCGGGTGAAAAAATAAATGGCCGACAAAATGCGAAAAATCTCTTTTCTGCCTTTTGCCTATCGTGTATAATACAAACATGTTTGAACACGATGCGCTGGATATCGCCCTGAGACGCCCTCAGGGGGCGGTACGCTGCCAGGACATGATCACCATCGGAGGGCGGATTTTCGGAGAGGAAGGCCTGCAGGCATTCCTCTGCTTGCGCTTTGATGACGGCCGGGAGCAGCTTTTGCCCATGAGCGGCGGAAGAGAGCTGGTGCAGGCCTCCTTTCGGGCGCCGGAAACCCCGGGGCTGGTGTACTACTGCTTCAAGCTCCAAAGCGGCGGCCATGTCCAGTGGTACGGCGGCGAAACGGGGAAGGGACACTACAGCCCGGAGATGGGCGCCTGCTGGCAGCTGACCGTGTATCAGAGGGATTTTGAAACCCCGGACTGGTTTAAAAACAGCGTTTGCTATCAGATTTTCCCCGACCGCTTCCACCGCAGCCACATGAGCCCCTGGCGGGAGGGAGCGGACTACCACCGCTCCATGGGGCGAAAGGTGCGCCTTCACGAAAACTGGGGGGAGGAGCCTGACTATCTGCCTGCCCCGGGAGAAGAGTTTTATGCCCCCAACGACTATTTCGGCGGGGATCTGCGGGGCATTGAGGAGAAGCTCCCCTATCTGCGGGAGCTGGGCGTCTCCTGCTTGTACCTCAACCCCATCTTTGAGGCAGACAGCAACCACCGCTACAACACGGCGGATTATCTGCGCATAGACCCCATGCTGGGGACAGAGGCGGACTTTGCCCGCCTGTGCAAAAAGGCGGAGGAGCAGGGCATCCGCATTATTTTGGACGGAGTCTTCTCCCACACCGGGGCGGACAGCCGCTATTTTGACAAAAAGGGCACCTACGGACGGGGGGCCTACGCCTCCAAGTCCTCCCCCTATTACCCCTGGTACCGCTTCCGCCATCATCCCGACAGCTATGAGTGCTGGTGGAATTTTGACACCCTGCCCAACGTGGAGGAGACGGAGCCTTCCTACGGCGCCTTTATCCACGGAGAAAAGGGGGTTATTTCCCACTGGCTGGAGCAGGGGGCCTACGGCTGGCGGCTGGACGTAGCCGACGAGCTCCCCGACGGCTTTATTCGGGACATCCGCAATCGCATGAAGACGGGGAATCCGGAGTATGTACTGCTGGGAGAGGTCTGGGAGGACTGCTCCAACAAGCAGGGGCCCCAGGGACGGCGGGGGTATGTCAACGGCGATGAGCTGGACTCCGCCATGGATTACCCCCTGCGCAAGGCCATTCTGGGCTTTTTGGCCGAGGAAATGGACGCCTATCAGGCTTCCGAGAGCCTGTGGCGGCTCTTCTCCCATTACCCCAAGCCCTTTTATGAAGCCTGTCTGCACCTGCTGTCCTCCCACGACGAGGTGCGGGCGCTGTCCTATTTATCCGGGGCGCCCAACCGCTTTGCCGCTTCCAGAGAGGAGCAGATTGCCTTCGTGCCCACCCAGGCCATGCTGGAGCGGGGGAAGCGGCGGCTTTTGTCCGCCACGGCCCTGCAGATGCTTTTGCCCGGGGTTCCCTGCATCTATTACGGGGACGAAGCGGGGCTTTGGGGCATGGGCGATCCCTTCAACCGCCGCACCTATCCGTGGGGGCGGGCAGACGAGGGGTTGCTGGAGGACTTCAAAAAGCTCATTGCCCTGAGGAATACGGAAAAGGTGCTTCACGGCGGCTATATGCGTCTGGGGGCGCTGTCCAAAAACGTGCTGTGTCTGGTGCGGTATACGGAAAAGGAGGTGCTGCTGTTGGCAATCAACGGCGGCAATCGGGGAGCCGAGGCCATCTTCTACCCGGGACTTTTGTATCAGGGGGGAGACGGAGACGTGCCTGTGCCCTTGGAGGGGGTCTATAGGGAACTGCAGACGGGCCTTCGCCAGCGGGTTTTCTCTTCCCTGCGCATGGATTTGGAGCCGGGCACATATAAAATATGGAAAAAGGAGCAGGAGTAAATGGGTTGGTTTAAGAAGCAGGACGATTTGAATCGGGGGCTCATGTGGCTGGGGCTGGGGTGCTTGCTCATTGCCTTCGTTTTTGGCGGGAACCGAACCGTAAGCACGGTTTTTCGCCTTCTCTTTGCCCTGTGCGCCCTGGCCTTTGTGCTTCGTGCCTTCTCCGGCCAGCCTCAAAAGCGGTATCAGGAGAACCTGGTCTATCTGCGCTTTGTCACCGGGGTGCGGGAGCGGTTTGCCTCCGCAAAACGGTGGGTGCAGGGAAAGACGGCAAAAAGCGGCGGAGGACGAAGCTCCTTTTCTCCCAAGCAGTATTGGCAGACCCGCAGGCAGTATCGGTACTTAACCTGCGGCCAGTGCGGGCAAAAACTGCGGGTGCCTCGGGGAAAGGGAAAAATTCGGGTGACCTGCACCAAATGCCGCAATCAATTCCTTGCCAAGAGCTGAAAAACAGGGTATACTTTAAAGAAGCAACATCAATCAAAGGAGAAACAGTATGATTACCAAAGATATGAACATCCGCAAGATCATCGAGATCGACGAGGGACTGGCTGACATCCTCA
>CAYUHW010000055.1:0-8443 GCA_964444605.1 uncultured Christensenella sp.
GATTTTGAGAATAGCTTTATGAAAAGAAATTCAGCACATTCATTAGAATTAGGCAATCGTTTTGCGGAACTCTGAAGGCTATTCGGGATGCATCCAACCATGTTACAATCCTCCTTACTAAACGTTTCATTAAGTATACCCTTCCACGAAACAGAGGGGTGCAGAGGCACTCTTTTTTTATGCCTATATGGCAGGGCGGAAACAAAAAAACGCCGCCGAAGGAATCGGCAGCGCAGAAAGAAGAGGGTATAATCAGGCAAAGAGAATCAGGGCGATGAACTCCAAGGGCTCCTTGCCGGTGTTCTTAATGGCGTGGCCGCAGCCGGAGGGGGTGATGGTCACATCCCCTGCTTCAATGGGCAGGATGGTGCCGTTGTCGTCGAACTCACCGCGGCCGCTGTAAATGTAGTACAGCTCGGACTCGTTCTCATGGACGTGGTAGCCGATGGAGCAGCCGGGCTGCAGGGTGGTGTGGGCGAAAACCCGTCCCTTGTTGTTCAGCTCCTCATTGCCGTTGGTGAGACTGCGGACAAAAATGCTGCCGTCGCCGCCAAACTTGTGCTCGTGGGTTTCGGTAATACGGTCGGATGCCTTGCGAATCATGGTGAAAACCTCCTTGTTAATCGATTGCAGGATAATTTCATTATAAACTTTGAAAAAAGATTGTCAACCGTTAATTTTTCATGGTATACTGCTGATATACAGGTTGGGCTGTGTGAATTAATCGATTTCGGAGGGCAGGCCATGAACAGAAACAATGTTACCATCTATGATGTTGCCGCCAAGGCGGGGGTGTCCGCGGCAACCGTATCCCGTGTGGTAAACAACCGCCCGGGGGTTAATAAGCAAACCAAGGCCCGGGTCAAGCAGGTGCTGGAAGAGTGCCACTATGTGCCCGATGTCACGGCCAGAAGTCTGGTCTATCAGTCCTCCAAAATGATTGGCATCCTGATTTCCGATATCCGCACCACCCACCATACGGATGCGGTATATTACATTGAGCGTATGTTGGCGCCCATGGGGTACTGCTGTTTGATTTTCAACACCGGCACCGACGAGCAGGAGCAGGTGCACAACATTGAGATTTTGGGACAGAGAAAGGTGGAAGCCGCCATTCTCATCGGTTCCATCTACCAAAACGAAGCCGTAAAGGCCGCCATCTCCAACTACCTGCCTCATGTGCCCGTGATTCTGCTCAACGGCTACATCAACTTGTCCAACGTATACGGCATCGTGGCCGATGAAATGGAGGGCATCAGCAACTGCGTCCAGCTTATGGCCAATAAGGGGAGACTGCATGTGGCCTATGTATACGACCACGATACCCCCAGCGGGCAGAGCAAGTGTCAGGGCTTTAAGAAGGGGGTAGGCCTTTATTATGAAGGGCAAACACCGCTGATGGTAAAGACGGACGGCACTCACGACGGCGCCTATGCCACCTTGAAAAAGCTGATGCTGGAGCATTCGGAAACGGACGGCATCGTCTTTGCAGACGATCGGCTGGCGCTGATTGGCCTGCGGTGCTTGACGGACATGAAGATTTCCGTGCCCAAACAGGTGGCGGTCATCGGGGTAAACAATTCCCAGTATGCAAAAACATGCATTCCTACCCTGACCTCCTTGGACAACATGATTTACGATTTGAGCCTCATTGCCGTGCGGAATATGCAGTCCCTTATGCAGGGAGAGCGGGTCAGCCGCCGGATGATGATCTATTCGGAAGTGGTGGAGCGGGAATCCACCTGATATAAAGGCATACAAAAAGAGCGGCGGTTTTTGAACCGCTGCTCTTTGCGTTTGAGAGAATCGAATCAATCGTCCAAAAATTCCAGCTCCTCCTGCAAAAGCTCCAGAAACCGCCGGTCCAAGTCCGTCATGGGGCGGGCGGCGTCCTTGAGGTACCCGATGCTCCACACGGAGTCGGGAATCTCCACATACCGAATGCCGTACTCCTCCTCATGGCGCTTGGGGAGCTTGACGGCAATGCCCCAAGCCTTGGTGCGGGCGATCAGCTGGGAGCGGGTGCGGCCGGAGTCCACGTAGACCCTGCGGGGGTTGAAGTTGAAGGGAAGCCGAATGCCGCCGTAAGCCGAAAGGGAATCCACCTGAGAGTAATACTCCGTCATGGGATAGTCATTGAGCTTGGCAAAGGGGAAGGGATCCTCCTGAAGAAGGGGGTGATCCTTGGAGAGCTTTGCCACCACGGAGGTCTCAGTAATGGGGAAAAAGTCGATGCCGTGCTGCTGGATGCTGCTGAGGAAGGAGGCGGAGCTGGTGGTTTCCACGGGAATGCAGGTGACTGCCAGTTCGGCATCCTTTTTGTACAGGGCCGTAAGCCCCTCCATCCAGTTGCCGCAGGAGAGCCGCAGGTTCATTTCCGGCAGCTTCCCCGCTTCCTCCAGTTCCCCGTAAAGATTGATAAAGGCTTTGTCCACAGGGGGATAATGAGGGGAGACCACCCGAAAATTCCGCAGGGCGGGCTGGGTGCGCATTTTGCGGATGGTGTTGCACTCCTCCAAAATCCGGCCGGCGTACTGCACCAGCTCCAGTCCCCGCTCCGTAAACTGCACCCCGTTGTGACTGCGCAAAAGAATGGGGAAGCCCAGTTCCTTTTCCAGCCTGCTCACGGCATTGGATACGTTGGGCTGGGAGAGAAAAAGCTTGTCCGCCGCCCGGCTGATGGAGCCGGTTTCGTAGATGGCGCACACATAGCGAAGCTGCTCAAGGTTCATAAAAAGACTCCTTCCCACAGATTGTGGCAGAATTGTGTCGAAAATATATACCGCTATAATTATTCCATATTTTCAATTAAGATGCAAGTCTGGTAAAGTAAAAAGTACAAAAAAACATTTTTTGGTCTCACAACTAAATGTTTTATACGGCTGGAAAACGCCGGGAGGCGGTGCTTCGGTCAGGTCTATCCTAAAGTCTATCAAAAAGAAAGGACGAAGGCGATGAACTACGAGCTGTTGGATTCCCTTGTAGAGGGAAAACGGGCGGTCTTTGATGAGACGGCCGACAAAATCTGGGGCTTTGCAGAAATGCGCTATCAGGAGCATCAGTCTGTCAAGCTGCAGAAGGAATTGCTGCGGAGCGAAGGCTTTGCCATTGAGGAGGAGCTGGGAGGCATTCCCACGGCCTTTAAGGCCACCTTCGGCAGCGGCCGTCCGGTCATCGGCATTTTGGGCGAGTTCGACGCTCTGCCTGCGCTTTCTCAGCAGGCGGATGTAGCGGAGCCCGCTCCCATTACCCCCGGCGCCCCGGGACACGGCTGCGGCCACCACCTTTTGGGCACCGGCTGTATGCAGGCTGCCGTGGCCATTAAGGACTACCTCCTTGACCATCCCATGCCCGGCACCGTGATTTATTTCGGCTGCCCTGCCGAGGAAGGCGGCGCAGGCAAAGCGTTCATGGTTCGCGAGAACTGCTTTGACGGCTGCGATGTTTGCCTTGCCTGGCATCCCTATTCCGGAAACTACGGTTGTTTATCCACACTGGCCAACGCCCGCATTATCTATGACTTCACCGGTAAGTCCGCTCATGCCGCCGCCGCTCCCCATTTGGGACGCAGTGCGCTGGACGCCGTGGAGCTGATGAATGTGGGCGTTAATTATATGCGTGAGCATATGATCCCCGAAGCCAGAGTTCACTATGCCGTTACCGATACCGGCGGCGATGCTCCCAACGTGGTGCAGTCGCATGCTCAGGTGATTTATTCCGTCCGTGCCCCCAAAACCGACCAGACCTATGACCTTGCCCAGCGGGTGCACAACATTGCCCGGGGCGCCGCTTTGATGACGGAAACCAAGGTGGATATCCGTGTGGTCAGCGCTTATGCGGACGTGCTCCAGAACAAGACTCTGGACAACCTCATTTACAAACACATGAAGGAACTTTTGCCGCTGAAATGCACCGAAGAGGAAATGGCCTATGCAGAAAAGTTCCATGCTGTAGGCGATCCCGGAGATTGGATGACCTATCAGGCACTGGCTACCAAGTATCTGGGTGAAAAGGGCAAGCAGTTGTTCCGGGGAGCCATGGCGGATGCAGTCTTCCCGCCCAACCCCATGAAGGCCGGTTCCACGGACGTAGGCGATGTAAGCTGGGTGGTGCCTGCTACCTGGTTCGGCGTAGCCTGTTTTGCCTTGGGCACCAACGCCCATTCTTGGATGGCTGTAGCCCAAGGTAAATCCTCCATCGCCCACAAGGGCATGGCCGCCGCCGCCAAGATTATCGCCCGTGCGGCTCTGGATATCTTCGAGAATCCTCAGCTTGCAGAGGAAGCCAAGGCCGATATGGTCAAGGCCAAGAACGGCGCAGAATACCGTTCTCTCATTCCCAAAGAAGTAAAAGCCGGAAGCTTTTAAGATTGTAAAATAAAAGGAGGTTACTCAACACTATGGACAAAGATTATTCCTTTATTGCAAACAGCGGCATAATGTTGCTATTCTGCTCGCTGGCCATCGTGGTAGTTCTGATTCAGGCTGTGGTCTTCATGCGTACCGCATGGAAGCGGGCTCTGGAACTGGGCTACACCAAGAAGGACCTGATGAAAGTAGTCAAGAGCAGTGCGATTTTCTCTATCGTACCCTCTCTGCCCATTATCATCAGCTACATGATTCTGCTCCCGTCTTTGGGCACCTACTTCCCCTGGCTTCGTTTGTCCGTCATCGGTTCTGCCACCTATGAAACCATGGCGGCCAACATGGCAGCTACCAACTTCGGCTTAAAGCTGGGCGACAACTTCTCTCCCCAGATCTTCGGTTCCCTCCTGTGGGTGGTGACCATGGGCATCTTCCTCTCCAGCTGCTCCTCTTTGCTGCTGAAGACCTTCGACAAGAAGATGCAGTCCGTTACCGCCAAGCCCAACAGCTTCGGCGCCATCGTTCCCAGCATCATGTTCGTAGGCATGATGGCTACCATCTCCGCTCCCTACTTCATTGATGTTACCAACATTCCTTCTGTGGTAACCATCGTCGTCTCCGCCGGTGCAATGATCGGCTTGAATGCAGTGGGCAAGAAACTCCCCGCTATGAAGGAGTTTGCCTTCCCCCTCAGTATGGTGGCCGGTATGGCTTCTGCCTGCCTTGTCACTGCCTTGCTGAAATAAGATAAGGAGGAAACAATCATGAGCAAAGAGAAAAAAGTTATTACACTTAGCCCCTTTGATGAGAAGATCCACCGCATGGGTCTCATCAGCACCGTTATTGTTTGGGCGTTCTTCATCTTGGTGCCCGCCGGCGTCAATGCATACTTCGGCATAAAAGTTGATTGGGGTGTAACCATTAAGGCCGCTCTGCCCATTATGCTCATCTTCGCCGTCACCGGTGTGTGCGAGAAGATGTCCATGTCTCCCGTTATCGGCCCCGGCGCCGTATATCTGGCTTCCTCCACGGGCAACGTCCAGAACATGAAGCTCCCTGCCGCCCTGAACGCCATGAACATCATGAACTGCGAAGAGGGCAGCGAGAAGGGCCGTGTTATCTCCATCATCGCCGTGGCCACCTCCTCCTTCGTGACCACCCTCATCATCTTCTGCGGCATGGCCTTCTTGGGGCCCATCATCACGCCCCTGCTTTCCAATGAAGCCGTAAAGCCCGCCTTTGACAACATGTTCCCCGCTCTGGTTGGTCCCTTGGTAATCCCCATGATTATCAAGAACTGGAAGTCTGCCACCATCCCCGTGGTGCTGGCCATCGTCTTCGCCATCCTGCTGGGCTCCAGCTTCTCCACCTACTCTTCCATCATCATGGTGGTGGTTATCGCCTTGTCCATTGGTGCTGCTTACCTCAGCTACCGCAAGAAGAACGCCGCACCCAAGGCCGAGAAGTAATTCAAGAAAACCCTTTCATGTACGAAAACCCATATCCCTCAACCGCAAATGCCTCGGAAACCTTCCGGGGCATTTGTATTTTGCATCTTTGGGGAGAATTTTCGCTTTGCCACTTCCCTTTTTGGGCAGAGACTGGTATAATATTTGGGTTTAGATGTATACGAAAGACAGGAGACAGACTATGGATTTTAAACAGCAGATTGCCGGGGCTCTGAGCCCCTTGTGCGGCATGGAAGCTCAGGAGCTGGAAGGGTTTCTGGAAGTACCCAAGAACACGGACATGGGGGACTACGCTTTCCCCTGCTTCCGCCTTTCCAAAACTCTGCGCAAAGCACCCCCCGTCATCGCCAAGGAGCTGGAGGAGAAGCTGACCTTGCCTGCAGGGGTGACCAAGTGTCAGGCCGCAGGGGGCTATCTGAACTTTTTTGTAGATAAGAGCCGGGAATCCGCCGAAGTGCTTTTGAAGGTGCTGGAGCAGGGCGCCGCATACGGCGGCAGCGATCAGGGACAGCACCGCCATGTGGTGCTGGATTATTCCTCCATCAACATCGCCAAGCCCTTCTCCTTCCACCATCTGCCCACCACCGCCATCGGCAATGCTTTGTATCGGATTTACAAGCATCTGGGCTATGACCCCGTGGGCATCAACCACCTGGGGGATTGGGGTACCCAGTTCGGCAAGATGATTGTGGCTTATAAGAAGTGGGGCACCAAGCCCGTGGAGGAGTACGCCATTCGGGAGCTGGTGGACTTGTATGTCCGCTATCACAAGGAGGCGGAAGTCCACAAGGAGATGGACGATGAAGCCCGTGCCTGGTTCCACAAGATTGAAACCGGGGATCCCGAGGCCGTGCATCTGTGGGAGAGCATGAAGAACGCCACCATCAAGGAGGTCAGCAAGACCTATGAGCGGTTGGGGATTCACTTTGACAGCTGGGCCGGGGAAGCCTTCTATGAGGACAAGATGCAGCCCGTTATCGATGAGCTGCGGGAAAAGGGCATCAGCAAGGTGGACAACGGCGCTACCATCGTGGACTTGTCCCAGTGGAATATGCCTCCCTGCCTGATTTTGAAGTCCGACGGCAGCACCATTTACGCCACCCGGGACTTGGCCGCCGCCTGCTACCGCAAGGATACCTACGACTTTGACAAGATGCTCTATGTGGTGGCCTACCAGCAGGATTTGCACTTTAAGCAGATTTTCAAGGTGCTGGAGCTTATGGGTCGGGAATGGGTCAAGGACTGCGTCCACGTGAACTTCGGCATGGTGAGCATGGAAGACGGCTCCTTCTCCACCAGAGAGGGGAGAGTGCTGTATCTGGACGATGTGCTTTCTGCCGCCGTGGACAAGACCTACGAGATCATCTGCGAGAAGAGCCCCGATCTGGAGGACAAGCGTACCGCCGCCGAGCAGGTGGGCATCGGCGCCATCCTCTGGGGCGCCCTGTACAATTCCCGCATTAAGGACAACGCCTTCAGCTACAACAAGGTGCTGAACTTTGACGGGGAAACGGGCCCCTACGCTCAGTACACCCATGCCCGCTGCTGCTCCGTGCTGCGGAAGGCCGGGGGGTACGATCGGAGCGCCATCGATGCTTCCCGCCTCAGCGATCCCTACTCTCTGGCTTTGCTCAAGGCCATTGCCGCCTTCCCCCAGGCCGTTCAGTCTGCGGCGGAGAAGTATGAGCCCTATCTGGTAGCCAGAAGCGTCATGGCCGTGTGCACCGCCTGCAATAAGTTCTACTATGAGGTGCGCATTATGGCCGACGATGAAGCCGACCGCACCGCCCGCCTTGCCCTGACGGACGCCGCACGGCAGACCATTGCCGTGGGACTGAACCTGCTGGGGATTCAGGCACCGGAAAGAATGTAACCAATTCGTCTCCATGGGCATTTGCCCACGGAGACGGTTTTGTCCGTCTTTGAATGTTGCACGGCCCCCTGTGCAGAAGGGTCACATTTGCCAAAGGCAAATGCTAAACATTGCTTCGCAATGTTTAGCTGCTCACCGAAGGGACTGAGGGGTTGACTTATGCCATACTCCCTGCAACCAAGCAAATATTATTCAGGAGAAGAATATGTTAGACATTAAACTCATCCGCAATGACCCGGAGCTGGTCAAGGAAAACATTAGGAAGAAATTTCAGGACGAAAAGCTGCCTTTGGTAGACGAGGTGCTGGATCTGGATCAAAAGAACCGCGCCGCCATTGCCGAGGCCAGCGATCTGCGGGCTTCCCGCAACAGCCTTTCCAAAAAGGTGGGCATGCTCATGGGGCAGGCCAAAAAGGATCCCTCCAAGCTGGCGGAAGCAGAGGAAGTCAAAGCCCAGGTCAAGGCCAATGCCGAGCGCCTTGCGGAGCTTGAAAAGCTGGAGGAGCAGTATGCCGCCGAGATTCGCCGCCGCATGATGCTCATTCCCAACATCATCGACCCCTCCGTGCCCATCGGCCCCGATGACAGCCACAACGTGGAAGTGGCCCGCTTTGGGGAGCCCATTGTGCCCGATTTCCCCATTCCCTACCATACGGAGATTATGGAGAGCTTCAACGGCATCGATATGGACGCCGCAGGCCGGGTTTCCGGACAGGGCTTCTATTACCTGCTGGGGG
>CAYUHW010000056.1:0-8432 GCA_964444605.1 uncultured Christensenella sp.
TGTTCTCCCGCACAATCCGTCCCGTCCGTCTGGCAATGGCCACGGCCTCCGGCAAGCGCACGGGATCGTCGTCCATGAGCACCACGTCCGCCGCCTCAATAGCCGCATCTGCCCCCAAGGCACCCATGGCCACGCCTACATCCGCCCGTGCCAGCACGGGAGCATCGTTGATGCCGTCTCCCACATAGGCTACGCCCTTGCCGCCGTGCTCCGCCATAACCTGCTCCAAGGCCGTTACCTTATCCTCGGGAAGAAGCTCACAGCGCACCTCGTCCAGCCCCAGCTCCTTAGCCAAGGCTTCCCCGGAGGCCTTCCGATCCCCCGTCAGCAGCACCGTATGCTTGATCCCCGCCGCCTTCAATAGGCGCAGGGCCTCCTTGGCGTGGGGCTTGGGGGCGTCCCCAATGCGGATATAGCCCAGATACTGTCCATCTGCCGCCCCATAGGACACGGTGCCGGCACCGCCGGCTTCCTTGACGGGAATCCCCGCCTTCTCCATGAGCCGCAGACCGCCTATGAGCACCCGCTTGCCTTCTACCAGCGCCGAAACCCCGTAGCCGGCCTCCTCCGTCACTTCAGCAGGCTCCCAATACCCTTCCGCCGCCTCCCGAATGCAGGCGGCAATGGGATGGGAGGAATGGGCTTCCGCCGAAGCCGCCAGAGTGAGCAGGGTCTCTTTGCTGACCCCCTCTGCAGGGCAAACCTCCTGCAGAGTAAGCTTGCCCGTGGTCAGGGTGCCGGTCTTATCAAAGGCCACGCAGTCAATATCTCCCAGCTTTTCCAAATAGTTGGAGCCCTTCACCAAAATGCCCGCCTTGGCCGCTCCGCCGATGCCTCCAAAGAAGCTCAGGGGGATGGAGATGACCAGTGCGCAGGGACAGGACACCACCAAGAAGGACAGGGCACGGTAAACCCAGGTGTGTAAGTCTCCGGTAATCAAAGAGGGAATCAGGGCCAGCAGCACCGCCGCCCCCACCACCGCAGGGGTATATACACGGGCGAAGCGGGCGATAAAGTCCTCGCTCTTGGCCTTGTTGTCGGCGGAGTTCTCCACCAGCTCCAAAATTCTGGCCACGGTGGACTCCTCATAGGCCTTGGTGACCTCCATGGTGATGACTCCCGTGGTGTTCACACAGCCGGAGGGGACGCTGTCCCCCACGCCTCCATGGCGGGGCAGGGCTTCTCCCGTTAAAGCCACGGTGTCCAGCAGGGTCTCTCCCTCCAAAATCACGCCGTCCAGGGGCACCCGCTCTCCCGGGCGCACCAGCATTTTGTCCCCGACTGCCGCTTCCTCAGGCTCCATCTCCTCCCATTCTCCGTTGCGGAGGATGCGGGCGCTGTCCGGACGCAGTTCCATCAAAGCCCCGATGGAGCGGCGGCTCCGCTCTACGGCACAGCTTTGGAACAGCTCTCCCACCTGATAGAAAAGCATGACCGCCACGGTCTCCGGGTACTCCCCCGTAGCCCATGCCCCCAGAGTGGCCAAAGACATGAGGAACTTTTCGTCAAAGATCTGGCCGTGGACGATGTTCTGCCCCGCCCCCAGCAAAACGTCGTAGGCGATGCACACATAGGGAATCACAAAGTACGCCCACTCCCAGCCTTCCGCCTTGGGCAAAAGCAGGGCAATGGCAAACAATGCCCCGGACAGCAAAATACGGTACAGGGCTTTTTTCTGCTTCTTGGTCATGGTCTTTTTGGGTTAGCGAAGGATGATAGCGTCGGGCTCAATCTTCTTGCAGCGCTTGACGGCCTCGTCCATAATGGCCTCCAGCTTGTCTTCCTCGCACTCTACGGTCAGCCGCTGGGTCATAAAGCTGAGGGTGGCCTTCTGCACCCCGGGAATCTCCCGAATGGCGGCTTCCATCTTGGCGGCGCAGTGGGCGCAGTCCAGATCCTGTACTTTGAATACCTTTTTCATGACTTTTTCCTCCGAAATTTTACTCATTACTCCCGTATGTGCTCCATGCCCTGCCCCAAAATGGTGCGCACATGGTCGTCGGCCAGAGAATAGAAAATGGTCTTCCCCGAGCGGCGGAACTTGACCAGGCTGGCCTGCTTGAGCACCCGCAGCTGGTGGGATACAGCGGACATACTGACCCCCAAAAGCTGGGCTAAATCGCACACGCAGACCTCCTGCTCAAAGAGGACATACAAAATCTTTATGCGGGTGCTGTCTCCAAAGACCTTATACAGCTCCGCCAAATCGTACAGCTCCTCCTCCCCGGGCAACTGTGCCTTCACCGCCTCCACCTTCTCCGGGTGGGGATGCAGGGTGCCGCAGCAGGGCGTTTCGTTTCTCATGGCTTCCTCCATACATTTGAATAATTGTTCAAGTGTTATGATAACAGCCTTTTCAAGGCCTGTCAAGGGGTCTATCAAGGATTTGTACAAATTCATAGAATAAAAACAGGGGCGAAGGAAAATTCTGAGAATTTTGAGAGACTTTCCCGCCCTATACTGAAGGCATGGAATCTGCCGAAGCGCGAAAGGAGAACGGAATGAAAGCAACCTTACAGGGATTTATGGAGTATCTGAAGAACCAACTGGGACAGCCCTATGTGTGGGGCGGCCAGCACACCAAGCTGACTCCCCAAAATTACGCCTCCCTCATCGACCGCCGGGAGGAGCGGACGGGAGGCTACAAGGGGGAAACCTATGCAGAGGCGGCCAAGGCCTTCTGCCGCAGGAAGTTTGCCCAGGGGGAAAAGGTACTCTACGCCTACGACTGCTCCGGGCTTGGAGCCTACTACCTCTACAACCTGACCCGTGCCTACAAGAGCGATGTCACCGCCCACACCATGTACACCCGCTGTAAAATTGCCTCCAAGGACACGGCTCCCAAGGCGGGCTGGTGGGTCTTTCGCCTGAACAAAAAGGGCAGGGCCACCCATGTGGGGTACATGGTCACGGACAGCCTGCTCATTGAGGCCAAGGGGCGGCGGGACGGGGTGGTGAAGACCCCCTTCCGCCCCAAAAGCTGGGACGCCTGGGGCATACCCCAAGTCTTTTCAGGGGAGCTCCAAGGCCAAGAGGTACCCGCCCTCCCCTCTGTCCCCACAGGCCCTGAAGGGGCACGGGAAGGGGTGGAAGTGGTGGGCGGCTCCGTCCATGTGCGCAAGGGGGATTCCGTGAAAACAGAGGTGCTTTTTACCGCCCGCAGAGGGGATACCTTCCCCTTGCTGGGGCGGGGGGACAGCGGCTGGTACAGAATTGAAACGGACAGGGGCACGGGGTACATCTCCCACAACCCCGTCTACACCCGGCTGGTGACCCTATAAAGCAAAAAGAAGGGAGGTGAGAGAATGCATGAACAGGTGAGCTTGCAAAAGCGCACGGACAGCCTGCTGTTCTGGGTAGGCATGGTATCCGCCGTGTATGAAGCGGTGCTTTCCGCCTTGGTGACCGCCAATGTGGAAGTGGCCCCTTGGGTCAGCGCCGTGGGCGTGGGACTGGCCGCTGTGCTGGTCTACTGCAACGGCAACAACCCCTCCATGACCAACTACTAAGGGGGTCTGACAGAAGGGAAAGCCGTTTGGAAACGACCAGGCAGGGGCGGTGCTTCCGTCCCTGCCCTTCCCCCAAGCGAATGTATAGAAGAAACGAATTATACTTTTTGGAAGGGGGCAGAGAGAAGGGAATCGGTATAAGGAAATTGTTATGAACAAAGAAAAAACCCTCGGCCGAGAAAAGCCGAGGGAAAGGAAAAAGGAGAATGCCGGGGTTTGGAGGAGGGCTCTTAGCCCCAGCAAGGAAGAATGCTTTGTTTCATTTACAAACGTATTATACTCCCATCTTCTCAAATATGCAATAGGAAAATATAAAAATTTTTCGATTATTTCTCAAAATTCACCGGTTTTCCCTATTTTATGGGGAAAACCCGCCTGATTTTTTTCTTGGTGCCGGGTCTTTATTAAATTCTCTTATAGTTCCCGCCCATCCCGTCTTAACCTTTCTCAGAACCATGACATTCTTTCCATGTATTTTAAAATAAATTCTTATGTATTATATTTGACTTGGATTGTAAAATATAAGAACATGACCCCCGGTAGTCAGAGGCTGCATGGCCGCAGTGGGCGTGATACGCTTTTAAATGGTACCGGCTTGTCTCTCCCTTCTCAGAGGGAGGCAAGACGCTATTAATACCCCCGCCGCTTAAAACCGTTTCCGTCATAAGAGATTTTCTATTCTTATCCCCTCAGTCTTGCCTCACTTCATTCGGCAATCCAGCTCCCCTTACACAATAAGGGGAGCCTTGGGTTAATAAGCCACTTGCACGGTTAAAAGCAAAAGCAAGACGAAGTCTTTTACAGCGTTAGGCTCCCCTTGGTGAACAAGGGGAGCTGGATTGTGACCGGAGCGAAAGCGGAAGGAACAAGACTGAGGGGATGAGAGGCAGTTAAAAACCGCCCCAACAAAGCATTTTTTCTCCCCCGTGAACCGTTGCAAACCGCCGCCGAACAAAGGGAGGCTTGATTGGGGGAGAGACTGAACAGGAGAAAGATATGGAACGAAGGACAAAGGAACCAAACGATTTGACCCTGCGCATACGCACGGGGGCCCTGCTCAGCGTTCTTTTGCTGGGGGTCTTCTGGATCAGAACCGTGCCGGGGGTCATGGAGGGCTTCAGCACCCTGCTGACCCTGCTTGGGAGCTTTGAGTTTCTCCGTGCCTTGGGACTGTTGAAAAAAGGCCCCTGGGGCTGGGGAATTTTTGCCGTCTGTGGGGCGGCGGGGGCAGTTTTGCCCCTGATTCCCGTAAAAAAACATCTGCTTTTGCTGGGAGCGGCCTTCGGCGGCGTGCTGCTGGCCAGCCTGCTGGTTCTGTTCCGAAACTACACCCGGCCCTTTATTCGTCCCCCCTATTTTCTGGGACTGCTGGGGAGCCTATGCATTGCCGGGAGCTTTTCCTGCCTGCCCGCTTTGAAGGACAGCCTCTTTACCATCCTGCTCCCCTTTGCCGCCTGCGTCCTCACCGACGCCATGGCCTATTTCGGCGGCCGTGCCTTTGGGAAAAAGCCTCTTGCCCCCCAGATCAGCCCCCACAAAACCAAGGAGGGAAGCCTGTGCGGCACCTTGGCCTGCACGGTGATTCTCTGGCTGCTGGGCTTTTTGGTGCAGGGGATTTCCGGCACCCCCGTGTATGTGTCCCGCCTGTCCGTCTACGGCTACATCGCCGCCCACTTGGGGCAGGTGGGGGATCTGACCTTCTCCCTCCTCAAGCGGCGGGCGGGCATTAAGGACTACGGCCGCCTGCTCCCCGGCCACGGAGGCCTGCTGGACAGGTTTGACAGCGCCCTCTTTGTCCTCCCCTTCACCGTCCTCTTTCTTCATTTCTATCCCCTGTGGTAAAAGGGATGCTTTATGCCCCCAGAGAAGGGAATTTCCCCAACTCCGGGGGCTTTTTCTTTTGCGCCCTTGCAGAATCGGGGTACTATGGCACAGTAAAAACAGCAGAACCTATAGGAGGATATCCCTATGAAGCGGAAGTAACCCGCCCTGCACAAAAACGCCCCCTTGGAAAGCAAGGGGGTGATTAGAGAGGACAGGCGGGTTCCGCTACAGCACTTTACTTAAAAACTCCTGGGTTCTGGCCTGTTTTGGGTGGGAGAAAAGCTCTTCCGGCGGGGCTTCCTCCAGAATGATGCCCTGATCCATAAACAGCACCCGGCTGCTGATCTCCCGGGCAAAGGCCATTTCGTGGGTGACGATGATGGAGGTCATGCCCTCCGCCACCAGAGATTTGATTACCTCCAGCACCTCCTTGACCATCTCCGGGTCCAGCGCCGAGGTGGGCTCGTCAAAGAGCATAACGTCCGGCTCCATGGCCAGCGCCCGCACAATGGCCAGCCGCTGTTTTTGCCCGCCGGAGAGACGGCCGGGCTTTTCGTCCTTTTTATCCAGCAGACCCACCCGCTCCAGCAGCTCCTCGGCCTTTTTTTGCGCTTCGGCCTTGGTCTTTTTCTTCAGCAGTACGGGGGCCATGGTGATGTTTTCCGATACGGTCATGTGGGGGAACACGTTGAACTGCTGGAAGACCATGCCCATCTTCTGCCGATGCAGATCCATATCCACGCCCTTGGCGGTAATATCTTCCCCCTCAAAGAAAATCTGTCCCCCTGTAGGCTCCTCCAGCCGATTGAGGCACCGAAGGAGAGTGCTTTTGCCGCTGCCCGAGGGGCCGATGAGGGAAAGAACTTCCCCCTTTTGCAATTTCATGTTTACGCCTTTAAGCACTTTCAAAGCACCGAAGGATTTTTCCAGTCCCACAGTTTGAATAAGAGGCATGGGTTCAGTCATTTTTCTTCAGCCTCCTTTCATACAGGCCAATGAGTTTGCTCAAAGTGAAGGTCAGCACAAAGTAGATAATGCCCACGATGACCAGACATTCAAAGGACAGGAAGGTAATGCCCTTGACCTTCAGGTAGGAGGTCATCAAATCCCCGATGTAGAAGGTGGAGGCAAGGCTGGTTTCCTTGATCATGGTCACGAACTCGTTGCCCAGGGCGGGAAGGATGTTCCGCACGGCCTGCGGCAGCACCACACGGAGCATGGTCTGGGACTTGTTGAGCCCAAGACTGCGTGCGGCTTCCGTCTGCCCTCTGTCCACGGCCTGAATGCCCGAGCGGAAAACCTCGCTGACATAGGCGGAGCTGTTGATAACCAGGGCCACGGCAATGCTGGTATAGTCGCTGAGTCCCAGCATGGGGAAGAGCATGGGGAGAATAAAGTAGCCGAAGTATAGCTGCAGGAGAATGGGGGTGCCCCGAATGAACTCCACAAAGGCGGTGATGAGAAACCGCAGCAGCTTAAACCGGGACAGCTTTCCAAAGGCCAGCAGCGCCCCGAAAATAGCGCCGAAGAATACCGTAATGGCGGACAGAGACAGGGTGGCGGAGAGACCCTCCACCAAAAATACCTTCCAGTATTTGGCGAGAATCTCTCCGATGTTGTTGATAATGGTGAGAATGTCCATAGAAAGGGCTTATTCGATTACGTTGCCGTCGTCGTCGTAGGAAATCTCGTTGTAGTTATCCCCAAGGGACAGGGCCATGGCCGCATCGTACCACTGGGTGTAGAGACCGGCTTCCAGAGCCTTGGCCAAGATGCCGTTGACCGCTTCGGTAAAGTCGGCGGCGTCCTTGTTGAGGAGGATCAGGTTGTTCTCGGCGGCCTCGTCGATTTCAAAGAGGACACCGGACATGGCCAAGTCGGGGTTGTTGGCGCAGATGACCTTGCCGTTGCCCTCGGCTACGGCTACGCCCCCAATCTTCCCGGTCTTCAGCGCCAGCACGGCATCGTCCACGGTCTTGTATACGCTAAGCTCCGCAATGCCCTGAAGCTGTTCGCTGACCAGGCTCTCCTGAAGGGAAGCCCCCTGGGCGCCGATGGTCATGCCCGCAAAGTCCTCCAGGGAGGAGAAGCTGCCGGCCTGGTCGGCGGATACGATGATGGTCTGGGCGGTCTCGTTGTCCCCTGCATAGTAGTAGTCGGACATGCTGAACTTCTCTGCCCGCTCGGGGGTGTAGGAGAAGCCGGAAATGGCCATATCCACGGCCTTGGTCTGTACGGCGGTCATGCAGGCGTCAAAGCTCATGGGCTTGATGACCAGCTCCAGCCCCAGCTCGGAGGCGATGTACTGGGCCAGAGATACGTCAAAGCCAACGTACTGATCCTGACCGGACTTGTTGACATCCACAAACTCCATGGGGGCAAAGTCGGGGCTCATGGCCACCAGCAGTTTGCCATTCTCCACCAGTGCAAAGGGGAGATCGGCGGAATCCTTTTGCTGGGCGCTCTGGGAAGAGCAGGCCGTCAGCAGGGACAAGCACAGCAGTGCGGTAAGCAGCAGGGAAAAGGTTTTCTTCATTGTCTTGGCTCCTTTAGAATATTAATTCTTAAAACGTGATTAATTATACACCTCTTTTTCCGTTTGTAAAGGGGTTTTTGAAATTTTTTTCGGATTTTTTTATGAAAATACTGTGGCCGATAGGAGCCTTGCCTGGACTTTGCTGAAAAACAAAGGAAAAAGCAGGGGAAAACATCTTTTGCATGCGCTGATATTTATGCGCAAGGGAGCAAAAATCCTGCCTGCAGGGGCTTGGGCGGTATGCAACCATATAAAAAGGATGCGTGAAAGAGAGCGCGTATGCATTGCCCTGCGTGCGGGAAAGGATAGACGGCGGCGCCGGATTATACAGGAATCCTCTGGGCATGGACGCTTCGCCGCCCCTTTGCCTGCGGCAATGAAATCTGCCCTTCAGGCAGGTTGAGGATGGGATGCTTTACGTCCCTGTTTATTCGCTTATCCCCTCAGTCTTGCTTCGCTTACGCTACGCAATCCAGCTCCCCTTGCACATCAAGGGGAGCCTTGCGGGGCAAGGGGCCTGTGCGGTTAAAAGCAAAAGTAAAATGAGGCTTCTTACAACGTTA
>CAYUHW010000057.1:0-8399 GCA_964444605.1 uncultured Christensenella sp.
TCTCTGGGCAGAGCCATTTTGCGCACCCCCAAGGTGTTTCTGCTGGACGAGCCTCTGTCCAATTTGGACGCCAAGCTCCGTACGGAGATGCGGGCGGAGATTGCCAAGCTTCACAACGAGATTGCCACCACCTTCATCTACGTTACCCACGATCAGGTGGAGGCCATGACCATGGGCACCCGTATTGTGGTCATGAGCATGGGGTATGTCCAGCAGATTGACACCCCCCAGAACCTGTACAACTATCCAGAGAACAAGTTCGTGGCCGGCTTTATCGGCACGCCTCAGATGAACTTCTTCGATGTGCGCCTGACCCGCCGTCAGGATGTGGTGGACGTGGCCTTTGAGGGGCTGGACACCGTACTGCACATCCCCTTTGAGCAGATGCTCAAGGTGAAGCCGGAGTATCTCACCGGGGAGAAGAAAGTGGTGCTGGGTCTGCGCTGTGAGAACATCTCCGCCAACGCCGAAAAGGTAGCCGCCTCCCAAAACCTTATGGAGATGAAGATTTCCCACTTTGAGGAGCTGGGCAACGAGACCCTCATTTACGGCGACCTCAACCTTAACGTCAGCGGCTTGGGAGATTCCAAGACCTCCGTCATCGTCAAGTACTACGGCGGCCAGCACAATTTCAGAATGGGCGAAACCATTACCGTGGCCTTCGACATGACCAGAGCCCACTTCTTTGACGGGGAAACTGAGGAGACCATCGTCCCCCGTGTGCCCAAGGAAAACGTCTTTGACGTGTCCTTCAACGAAAAGGAAGCGGAGCTGTTGGGGGAAACCTTGCTTTTGCCCCCTGCCCTGCAGAAGCAGCTTGCCTCTTTGACCTCCGGAACCCACACGGGCTATATGCGCATTGCCACCAACGCTTTGTACGAGGGCGGCAGCGACCTTACGGCTGCGGTGACGGAGACGGAGGAAATCAACGGGGTCAAGCTGGTGCATCTGGTTCGCAACGGCCGCACCTTCTTCATGATCGGCAATCGGGACTATGCCCCCGGAGAGGAGCTGGCCCTGGGCATCGACTATAAGAACATCGCCCTGCAGGACGAGGACGGCACCGCCCGGGTCACGCCTTTGCCCGAGTTTGACACCCTGTACGGCTCCTACTTTGACCGCTCCAACAACAAGCGCTCCGTAGACCATCTGGTGCGCTTCTATGAGGATGAGAAGAAGAAGGCGCTGGAGGAGAACAACCAAGCCATGGCCAAGGAACTGGCCCCCGTAATTCTGGACAACTCCCTGATTAAGGCCCGTAAGGCCGCTTACGAGGCCCGGTGCAAGGAACTGCAGGAGAACATGAGCTTCCGTCTTGGTGCCGAAGATTTGAGCAAGAAGGGTAAGGAAGCCTTGAAGAAAGAGACCAAGGCCGCTTTGGCCGCCGCCAAGGCCGCTTACGAAAAGGATGCCGCCGCCTTCAAGGCGCAGAAGGAGGCCTTTGCCAAGCTCTCCGAGCAGGAGAAGACCGTCCGCCGTCAGGAGGAGACCCGCATCCGCAGTGCCTATGCCGAATCTGGGCATGCCATTGAAGAAAAGTACGAAGCCCTCATTGCTCAGGCCAAGGGGGGCTTGGAGAGAGTGGAGAAGGAGCTTCTGCCTCTGGAAGTGGAGAAGCAGGAGAGCGCCAAGGCCCGTCTTGCCGCCGCCGAGGCCGCCTATAAGCAGGAGAAGGCCGCCCGTACCGAAGAACTGGACAAGGCCATTGCCGATGCCAAGGCCCGCGCCGCCGCCGCTCAGGGTGAGAAGCGGGATGTAGCCATGGTGGAAGCCAGGGAGGCCCGCCGCAGGAAGAAGGACGAGCTGGAAGCCCTGCAGGCCGACTATGACCGCAAGGTGGACGAGATTCTCTTTGAGTCCAAGGTCTTTGCCGCCTACATCCATGGGGTGCCCCGTGTCACCGGCCTGGACATCAACAAGAAGATTGTCAAGGGCTTGGGCGCCCAGCTGTTCTTAAGCCACTACCGCTTTGAATTGCCCCATGACGGCTATGAAATTGCTCCGGACGGCATCCAGGCCCAGGTGCAGGAAGTGCTGGACTACGGGAAGGAGCGCTTTGCCCGCTGCAGCTTTATGGGCAATGACCTTTACGTCAAGGTGGATCGGGCACAGGCAGCAGAAAAGCTGTCCCTGCTGCCCAAGGTGGAGCAGGCCCGCATCTTCGAAAACAAGTTCGATATCCGTCTGTATTGATTCAATTGTCTCAAAGAGCGGTGTACCTTTGGGTGCGCCGCTTTTGAAGTAAAGGAGAGCGTATGAAACATAGCATCCGCAGACTTTGTCTGCTTTTGAGCCTGCTGCTTCTGCTGAGTGCCTGCGCCGCACCGGCTTTACAAGGGCAGGGAGAGGGAAAAGAGGGGGAGAATCCCTCCGCTTTGGCAGAGAATCCCGCTATAGAATCCCCCGCTCAGAAGGAACAGCCGGGCTTTTCCTTCACGTCCTACGGGGAAGCGGCGGCAGTGGGGCAGAGCAATCTGCCCACGGACATTCCAAAAGCGGCGGAGGAGCCTGCTTTGCAGCTTCACTACCGCCGCCAAAACCCTGCCGATTACGATAGCTGGGGCTTCTGGCTCTGGGCTCAGGGGGGAGATGGGAACCTCTTTGCCCTGAACTATCAGGACGAGTTCGGCGGCGTGGCCGTGTATCCCTTCAGCAAAATCGGAGGCGATGCTTTAAACAGGGGGCTGGGCATTATCCCCCGTTTAAACAAGGAGTGGAAAAAGGACGGAGATGCCGACCGCCTTTTGTCCGCCGCCGACCTTGCCGTAGGTGAGGACAACTACTGCCATATCTACATTCTGCAGGGGGATTTGACCCTGTATACCACAGAGGAGGAAGCCAAAAAGGCTATGGAAGAACAGGAATACAATGTGGCGGCCGCCTTTATGGACGAAGGGCACATTGACATTACCGCCGGAAAGCCCATGGTGTCCGTAAGCCTGTACGCCGGGGAAACCCTGGTGGGCAGCGAACAGACGGAGGGCGCTTCCGCCGCCCGCTACACCCTGAAGGAAGGGGAGATTCTGCCTTTGACGGGGCTGAAGGCCGTGGTCGCCTTTGCTGACGGGCGGCAGGTGGAAAAGGCCGTGTCCATCCAAAAGCTGTACGATACCGAAGCCTTTGATGCGGCTTACTATTATGACGGGGAGCTGGGGGCGCTGTACACCCCCGAGGGCACCACCTTTAAGGTCTGGTCGCCCCTATCCGAGAAAATGGAACTGAACCTGTACACCCAGGGGCACGGCACCGAAACTCCCGAGACCCTGCCCATGGAGAAGGGGGACAAGGGCGTCTTCTCTGCCGCCGTGGAGGGAGACTTGTCCGGGCGGTACTACACCTACACCGTGTACAACGATACCTACCCCAAGGGGCAGGAGATTGTGGATCCTTACGCCAAGAGCGCCGGTCGCAGCGGGCGGCGGGGCATGGTGGTAAACTTTGCCGAAACCGACCCGGAGGGCTGGGACGATTGGAGCATCTATGACTATGACCGCAAGGAGCTTACGGTGTGGGAGACTCACGTCAGCGACGTAACCTCCTCCAAGACCTGGACGGGAACGGAGGCCTACCGCTATAAGTTCCTGGGGCTCATTGAGGAGGGAACCTCCTACACCGAGGACGGCGTCACCGTAACCACGGGCTTTGACCACATCAAGGAGCTGGGGGTCAATGCCGTGCAGTTGATTCCCATCTTCGATCAGGCCAACGAGGAGAGCATTCAGGTGTTTAACTGGGGCTACAACCCCTTGAACTACAACGTGCTGGAGGGCAGCTATTCCACCAATCCCGCTGACGGCTATGTGCGCATTCGGGAGTTTAAGCAGACGGTGCAGGCCTTCCACGAGGCGGGCATCAACGTGATTATGGACGTGGTGTACAACCATGTGTCCGCCGCAGGGGGCTCCAACTTTGATGTGCTCATGCCCGGCTACTACTTCCGCTATGACGAAAACGGAGCCTTGACCAACGGCTCCGGCTGCGGCAACGAAACCGCCAGCGAGCGCTCCATGTGCCGCAAGTTCATCCTGGATTCCCTGACCTTCTGGGCGGAGGAATACAAATTGGGCGGCTTCCGCTTTGACTTAATGGGGCTCCATGACATGGAGACCATGAACCTGGCCGCAGAGACTTTGGAGAAGGTAAACCCCTCCATCGTTCTCTACGGGGAGCCCTGGACGGGGGGCACCTCCGGTCTGGACAATAGCAGACAGGCCGTGCAGAAGAACGCCAATGGGCTGGTAGGCGTAGGGCAGTTCAACGACCAGATGCGGGACGCTCTCATTAAGGGCGGCCTCAACGCCGTCAGCGCCACGGGCTGGGTAACGGACACGGAGAAGATTTCCGATGCCGATGTGGAAAAGATTCTGGCCGGCCTGCAGGGCGTTACGGCGGGGAACGGGTATCTGATTTCCGACCCCAACAAGACTTTAAACTATGTCACCTGCCACGATAACTACACCCTCTACGACCGTGCCCGCCGGGCAGGCGTGCGGGACAAGGAAGTTGCCAAGGAGATGGCCGTGCTGGCCAACGCCGTGGTCTTCACCTCTCAGGGCACCACCTTTATGCTGGCGGGGGAGGAGCTTCTTCGCACCAAGGGCACGGGCAGCAGCGCAGGGAATTCCTACGAAGCGGGCTACGCCGTCAACGAGCTGGACTACTCCAGAAAGATTCAGTATCCCGAGGTCTTTGAAGCCTATAAGGGGCTCATTGCCTTTAAGCAGAACACCGGGGCTCTCCATCTAAATGAGAGTGAAATGGCGGCCTACACTGTCACCGCCCACGAAGGCGGCGCCGTGCTGGAGATCGGCTTTGAGGAGGACGGCAAGCAGTACCGCATCTTCCACGCCAACGGGCTGGTCAAAACCTTCACCGTGGATTTGACCGGATACACCCTGATTCTGGACACTTTGGGCACTGCGGAGCTGGGAGAAGCCACGGCTCTGCGCCCCTTTGAGTCCCTCATCGTCTGCAAATGAAGGGGTCTATGAAAAAAATCCTTTCGTGTATATTGTGTCTTCTCCTCCTGCCCCTTTTTGGCTGTGGGGAGGAGAAGACCGTTCCCGACCCCCAAGTGGAGGCCTTTTTGAACACGGAGCTGTCCGGAGAAAAGGCCGTGAAGGCCGTCTCCGCCGTTTCCTACACGGTGACGGAGATTCGGGAGACGAAGGCCGGGGAGGAGCTGGGGCGGACGGAGTACACCGTCACCCTAAACCGGGGGGACGAGGAGAATTTGTACCTGCATATTCTGCAGACCTACTCCGGCACCGCCGTGGAGGCGGGGATTGTCCAAGGGGAGGTCACCTTAAAGAAGGAGGCGGAGGGGTATGTGTATACCACCCGCCAAAACGAAGAGGTAAAGACGGAGACGGTGGAGGACACCTTTGCCGTGGATTACATTAACTCCTTCTTCTTCACGGACAACGGCGCCTACAAGGAGGGAGGCCTCTACTACGGGGACTTTTTCCTGCTGTACATCTATAAATACCCTGCATCCTCCTTCTTTGTGGAGGGAGACACCTGCGTCTTTGACGAAAAGATGGAGGTATATGAGGGCGACGGGCTTCCGGTGCTTCTGCACCAGCGGGCGGTCATAGACAAATACGGCCTTTTGCAGCAGGAGTATGAGCGTTTTGAAAGCCAGGAGCAGGACATGGTGCTGGTGTCCACCCTGCAGGCAAGCTACGAATACAAGGAGTAAAAAACCATGAGACTGTTGGTGCACACAAGAAGCAGACTCTTTCGCTGGAGCTATCTGATTGTCAACGGGCTGCTGCTATGCTGGGGGGTATACCTGCTGGCATCGGGGCTCAAGATTGGTTTGGAGGAGGGGGTTCGGTTCCGCCAGACGGTGAATCTGGTGGCCCTGCTGGCGGCCTGCCTCTTTGAGGTGGGGATATTGCTGTTCATCGTCCGCTCCCTGCGTACGGGGACAACTCTGCTTATGAAGCACCTGGTCTTCAAAAACGACGGCACCCCCTACCGGCTGGGGATCCTTCCGGCACTGCCGGGGGCTCTGAGCATGCTTCTTTGCGGAATCATGGTGACGTGGGGCGGCTGGCTTGGGGCCATGGAGGCGTCCATGAGGCAGTTCGTCGGCTTTTCCGCCCTCATTGCCGGGGTCAATTTGCTGTTTGTGTTCCTGTTTTTCGTGACCTTCCGCCACGAGTCGGGTACCTTTGAAATCATTTAAGTTTACACAAAAAGGAGCAGTATATATGGAAAAAAGCGCTGTTTTTCATCAGAGCGATTCTCGGTATTCCTATCCGGTTTCCGCTACCAAGGCGGTAATTTGGCTCAAGACCAAAAAGAACGACGATATCCGCGGGGTGCGGGTAATCTGGAATACCCAGCACTACTTCTATCGGGAACGGTTGGCCGCCGAGATGAGCGTGGCACGCTCCGATTTGCTCTTTGACTACTACAAGGCGGAACTGGACAACGGCTACCCGGGCTACAGCTATCTCTTTGAGATTACGGACGGGGACGGTTCCCTGTGGTACTACAACGAAAGCGGCTTTGACCGGCAGATGCGCCTGACGGAGACCTTTGAGGACAACTTCAACGTGGTCTTCCCCAACGAAAAGGACATTGTGTATCCCAACAAGCGGCTGGACGGGCGGGTGTTCTACCAGATTTTCCCCGAGCGCTTCTCTAAAAGCACCCATAAGGCGGACACAAGCTACATCAACATGGACTGGGACACGGACAACCCGGACAACGAGCATTTTGCAGGGGGCGATTTAAAGGGCATTGAGGAGAAACTGCCCTACTTGCAGGAGCTGGGCATCGGCGGCATATACATGACCCCCATTCATCCCTCCATCAGCGCCCATAAGTACGATGTGGACGACTATCTGGCCATCGACAAGATGTTCGGCACCATGGAGGACTTGAAGTCCCTGGTGAAGAGCGCCCATGAGAGGGACATTCTCATTGTGCTGGATCTGGTGTACAACCATTCCAGCTTCCTCCATCCCTTCTTTCAGGACGTGGTGAAGAAGGGACGAAAAAGCGCCTATTATGACTGGTACTTCGTGGACGGAGACAAGCCGGAGTGGGACAAGCTGAACTACAAGACCTTCTGCGACGTGCGCATGATGCCCAAACTCAACACCAACAACCCTGAGGTGCAGGAGTATCTGACCAAGGTGGCGGAGTTTTATATGCAGGAGTGCGGGGTAGACGGCTTCCGCTTGGACGTAGCCTTTGACGTAAGCCACGATTTCTGGCGGTTCTTTAAGGCAAGGCTGAGAAAGCTGGATCCAGATGTATTCCTCATCGGCGAGGATTGGCAGAATTCCGAGTCCTTCTTGGGGAACGATCAGTGGGATTCCGTTATGAACTACCCCTTCCTCTATGCCTGCCAGCGGTATCTGGCGCAGAATCGGTATGACGGAGCCCAGTTCTGCGGCTTTTTGAACGGGGTGCTCATGCGCTATCGGGAGGGATTGAACCAAAACATGCTGAACTTGCTGGACTCCCACGATATCGCCAGGTTTTATACCACCTTGGGGGAGGATGTAAACCGTCAGCTTATGGCGCAGGCGGCGCTGCTGTTCTATGAGGGCTGTCCCATGCTGTACTATGGGGACGAGGTCTTTATGACCGGAGACAACGATCCCTTTAACCGCAAGCCCATGAAGTGGAACAGCCCCTGGTATCAATCCGAGGAGCATGCCCTGTTGAAATCCCTCATCGCCCTGCGCAAGCAGGAGGTGCTCAAGCGGGGAGACATCCGCCTGTATGAAGAGGAGGGCGTCGTGTATATGGAGCGGCGGTATGCAGGGAAGACATTGACCCTGGCCCTGAACCACACCAAGGAGAATAAGCCCCTGAAGGGCACGGCGGTGCTTAGCCGCAGGGTGGAGGGAGATACCATGCTCCCGGACTCTCTGGCCGTGCTGGAAGGATAAAGAGGGAAAGGAAAAGAAGACAGAGGACAAAAGCGGAGGAGGCCCCTCCGCTTTTTGCGTGGGGCAGGGCGTGGGGGCGGCGGGTTCGCAAGCATATAGATTCCATTGACAAAAGCAAGGGATACCCTTATACTGAAATCGGTGGAAATAGCTCAAACGAGAAACTTTTTTGAGGAGCGTTTCCGAAAAAAGGATGTAAGGAGAAAAGGGCATGGAATGCGATTACTGCGGCAGAGAAGTTTCGGAGCAGGAGACGGTTTGCCCCTACTGCGGAAATGAGATTGAGTCTTTTGAGAAGACGAGAAAGAGGACGGCCAAGCGGAGGAAAAAGGCAAAAAGGCGGCGTGCCCTTTTGTCTATATTTGTTACTGCGGCCATCGTT
The DNA here is from genome assembly GCA_964444605.1 of uncultured Christensenella sp. Classification (GTDB taxonomy): domain Bacteria; phylum Bacillota; class Clostridia; order Christensenellales; family CAG-138; genus RUG472. Next base: position 8,299 of record CAYUHW010000057.1, read on the forward strand.
ATAATTGTGGGGACGCTTCTTCCGAAGGGTTGCTCTGCGGCCAAGATAACCGAGGGAGGGGATTTGGCGGCTGCTTGCGCTTACGGTGCTTTATACAAGGA
>CAYUHW010000058.1:0-8378 GCA_964444605.1 uncultured Christensenella sp.
GACCTGATCGGTCAAGGGCTTGTCGTTGGCGTTGGTCTTAACGGCCGCAATCTCGTCCACCACATCCATGCCCTCGATGACTCTGCCGAAGGCGGCATACTGGCCGTCCAAGAAGGCGGAATCGGCATGGCAGATGAAGAACTGGCTGCCTGCGGAATCATAGTTCATGGCACGGGCCATGGAGATGACTCCGCGCTCGTGGGACAAATTGTTCTCTACGCCGTTGAGGGCAAACTCGCCCTTGATGCAGTAGCCGGGGCCGCCCATGCCGATGCCCAGAGGATCGCCCCCCTGAATCATGAAACCGCTGATGACACGGTGGAAGATCACCCCGTCATAGAAGCCGCTGTTGGCCAGAGAGATAAAGTTTTTGACGGATTCGGGGGCAATCTCCGGATACAGCTCCAGCTTGATTACGCCGCCGTTGGCCATGGTAATGGTCGCAATGGGATAGTTGCTCACGTTTTCCTCCTCAGAGTTGTTTTTGCCGCAGCCCATGGTGCCCAGTACAAGCAGGCACAGAGCCAGACACAGAATCTTTTTCATGGGAACGCCCTCCATTCATAAAATAAGGGAGCAAACGCCATGGCGCCTGCTCCCAAAAGTGCAGGGATTAGTCCTCGGCGAATTCGTCTTCCTCGTCGTCCATGGGAGCCAGGAGTTTTGTCTCAATGCCCAGGCCGTAAACCGTGGAGAGCATGTACAGGAAGTTGTCGGCCACCTGAGTGCGGTACTTCCGCTTCTGGGCTGCCAGACAGAACCGGGGAACTTCGATGCCGGAATTCACAATGCGCTTATAGCACATATCGCCGAAGCCCAAATCTTCCATGGAGCTCTTGGAGGTGATGGCTACGGCCAGACCGGTGCGGGCCCAGCGCAGAGTCATCTGCAGGCGGGTGGACAGGCATTTGGCGTTGAGCTTGAGGCCCTTGTCACGGAAGACGTTGGAAATGGCGGCGCGGCTCTTTTCCACCAGAGACAGGGGAACATCGTTAAGCTGTTCCAAGGTGATGGAATCTCCTTCCACGTCGGCAAAGAAGCGGGAATCGGGTGCGTAGACGGCTACCAGCTCGTCTTCGCCGTAGTACAGAGCCTCGAAGTTTTCGTTGGCTTCGTAGGGAACACGCAGGAGAATGGCCTCTACCTGACCCTTCTGGAGCAGGCGCTGCAGTTCATCGGGAGTGTCCTCCAAAATTTTCATGTTGGTTTCGGGATACTTCTTGAGGAAGGTGGCCAGTACGCCGTAGAGCTTATCCGTAGCCAGAGAGCTGGTTACGCCCAGACGCAGGGTGCCCCGCTGACCGGAGAAGCCGCTGGCAATCTCATTCTTGGCGGCCATCTCGATTTCACACATGCGCTTTGCCTTCTGGTACAGAATGCTGCCGGCATCGGTGAGCTCCAAACGGCGGGAACCACGGAAGAACAGGCGGGTGCCGTATTTCTGCTCCATGGCCTTGACCTGATTGGAGAGGGCAGGCTGAGCAATGCGGAGCTTTTTGGCTGCGGCCGTCAGACTGCCTTCTTCGACGATGGTGACGAAGTTGAAGTAATACTGCAAGTTCATATATAGAGCCTCCAATTTGATATAGTCCGATTTTAACAAAAACCCGAACGGCACGCAAGGTCATTGAGGTAAACTTTTTATGAAGATACGCATACTGCCGTGGGTTTTCTTTTGTGTTGGGCAATGCTTTTTCTTGCGTTCCGTTGCCCGTGTATAGTATACTACATGTTACAAGGGAGGGCAATAGGTAAATTGCGTTTTTTTCAATCCTTTTTATTATCTTATAGCGGCTTTGCAATTTTGGGCATGTTTGCAATGGGGCTCATGAGCTGGTTTTTATGCAGAAAAACCGGGGTTTCGGCTATGAAACTGCTGCCCCTGCTGGTGCTGGGGCTGGTGCCTTTATACTTAGGCGCCAAGCTCTTCGGCATCCTCTCCCTGTGCGCATACCGCACCAACATAGGCCGCCCCATGGATTGGACGGTGGTGACCAACTCCGGCATTGTTTTTTACGGCGGACTCATTGGCTATTTGCTTTTTTCCAAGTGGGCCTTCCCTCCTTACATGCAGAAGCAGACCTCTGTCAGCCGGGGGATCCTGGCCGTGTGCATCCCTCTTTTTCATGGCTTTGCCCGCATAGGCTGCTATTTCGGCCGCTGCTGCTACGGGGTAGTACTAAAGGCGGCTTGGTGCGCGCCCTTCTTTGAGCATCGGCTCCCCACCCAGCTTTTGGAGGCGGCATTCAACTTTCTTCTCTGCGCCTTCCTGCTTCTTCTTTTCTTTAAAAAGAAAAAACTTCGCCGCCGCCTGCCTCGGGTGTATCTTGGCATCTATGCTCCCTTCCGCTTTTTTATTGAGTTTTTCCGTGATGACGTCATTCGGGGCTTTATAGGTCCCCTGTCCTTTTCCCAGTGGGTGAGCGTGGGCTTGGTATTGTATCTGCTGGGGACGCATATAAACAGAAAAAGGAGCCAAAGCCTATGCTGACCATCTGGGGGGAGAAGCTGAATCCCCAAAAGGTACTGCAGGAGTACCCCCGCCCTCAACTGCGGCGGGACAGCTATCTGAATTTAAACGGCCTGTGGGAGTTTTCCATGGAGCCGAAAACCTCTGCGCCCCTGTATGCGGAGCAGATTCTGGTGCCCTTTTCCCCGGAGAGCGAGCTGTCGGGGATTCACCGCAAGAAGAAGGCAGGGGAGCATCTGTATTATCGGCGCACCTTCACCTTGCCCCGGGGCTTTTTTAAGGGGCGGCTTCTGCTTCACTTCGGCGGGGTGGATTATGCCTGCAAGGTGCAAATAAACGGGGCGGAGGCAGGCCGCCACGAGGGCGGGTACTGGCCCTTTACTTTGGACATTACGGCTTTTTATAAGGAGGGGGAGAACGTAGTCACCCTGGAAGCGGAGGACGAAGGACCCTCGGAGCAAAAGGGAGCCTACGGCAAGCAGAGCGAGACCCCCGGGGGCATTTGGTACACGGCTCAAAGCGGTATCTGGCAGACCGTGTGGCTGGAAAGCGTGCCCCGCACCTATATTACGGGTCTGACCGTCACCCCCCAAGCGGACAAAGAGGAGGTACTGCTGCGCATCCACACCAACGGGGAGGTTCCCTGCCGTGTGGAATTGGAGGGTATGGTGTACGCCGCTTCCCCCGAGACCCCCATCCATCTGCCCGTGGAGCAGGTGCGTCTGTGGAGCCCCGATACCCCCTACCTCTATGACTTTGCCGTCAGCGCAGGGGAAGACAGGGTGGAAAGTTACTTTGCATTGCGGAGCTTTACCGTGGAGAAGGACGAAGAGGGGATTTTAAGGTTGTGCCTGAACCACAAGCCCTTCTTCTTTACGGGAGTGCTGGATCAGGGATACTGGTCGGACGGACTGTATACCCCTGCCGACGATGGGGCCATGGTATGCGACATTCAGACCATGAAGGCCATGGGCTTCAACACCCTGCGCAAGCATGTGAAAATCGAGCCTCTGCGCTGGTACTACCATTGCGACCGCATGGGCATGGTGGTTTGGCAGGACATGGTCAGCGGCGGCGGCCCCTACAAAAAGAGCGTCATTCAGTTTCCCCTTATGGGCTTGCCCCAGCGGGTGGACGATGGGTATGCCGTCTTCGGGCGGGAGAATAAGGCCGGGCGGAAGCTCTATTATAAAGAACTGCGGCAGACGGTGGAGCTGTTGTACAACTGTCCCTGCATCGCTCTGTGGACGCCCTTCAATGAGGGCTGGGGGCAGTTTGACGCCTTGAAGGCGGAAAAAATGGTGCGTTCCATAGATTCTACACGGCTCATTGACCACGCCAGCGGCTGGCACGACCAGGGGGGCGGGGACGTATACAGCCGCCATGTGTACTACCGTGCCTACAGGTTCAGAGCCGACCCTGAGGGGAGAAGAGCCTGCGTGCTGTCGGAGTTCGGCGGGTACACTTTGGGGATTCCGGAGCATCGGTATACGGAGGAAAAGATATACAGCTATAAAAAGCTGGACACGGAAAAAGCCTTTACTCATGCCTTTCGGAAGCTGTATCAGCGGCAGATTCTTCCCGCACGGGCGCAGGGGCTGTGTGCCGCCATATACACCCAGCTCAGCGATGTGGAAAGCGAAATCAACGGGCTTTTGACCTATGATCGAAAGGTGCTGAAAATCGACCCGGAAACGGTGAAAAAAATCAATAAAGCGCTGACGGAGTCTTAACGCCGTCAGAAAAAAAGAGGTCTGCTCTGCAGGCCCCTTGTGTTTATGATTGCTCTTTATTGCACAGCTTCAGCAGTTCCATGGGGGCATCCATAATTTGTCTGCAGCCAAGGCTTTCCAGCAGGGCTCTCCCCCGAAAGCCCCAGGCGGCGCCCAAAAAGGCGGTTCCCGTGTTGTTGGCAAAGGCAAAGTCCACCTCGGAATCCCCCACATACAGGGTCTCCTCCGCCTTCACTCCAAGACTGTCCAGCACATATACAAGGGAAGCAGGGTCCGGCTTTACGGCAAAGCGGGGGTCCTGCCCCTGCACGGCGGAAAAAAGCCTTTCCCAGTCGGGGAAAATGCCGTGAATCATATCCACCGTGTTTTTGTGGGGCTTGTTGGACACCACCGCCAGCAGATACCCATGCGTCCTGAGGGCATGGAGGGCTTCGGGGATGCCCTCATAGGGGCGGGTGCTGTCGCAAAGGTGCAGGGAATAATCGGCAAAGTAGTCCTCCATGACCTGCCGCCACTCCTCCTCACGCCCTTGGGGCATGGCGCTTTTGCAAAGGTTGGCCATGCCGTGCCCCACCATGGCCTGTACCTGAGGGAGGGTGTAGGGGGCGATGCCCCGACGGACAAGGGTGCGGTTTAAAGCGTGGGCAATGTCCGCAATGGTGTTGCACAGGGTGCCGTCCAAATCAAAGGCGATGAGCTTCAAGGGCATAGGGGAATCCGTCCTTTCTTTTACAAAACGGCTTTATTATAGCACAGCTTTCCGCTCTTCACAAACCCCTCTCGGCCTGTTATAATGAACAAAAAGAGAGTTGCAAGGAGAAACCCAATGAATAAACCTGTTCTCGTTGTCATGGCCGCCGGCATGGGCAGCCGCTACGGCGGTCTAAAGCAGATTGCTCCTGTGGATGCAGAAGGACACGTCATCATGGACTACTCGATTTTCGATGCTCGGCGGGCGGGCTTTGAGCGGGTGGTCTGCATCATCAAAAGGGAGATGGAGGAGGACTTTGAGGAAGTCATCGCCCGCCGCATCCGTCCTTTTATGCACATCGACTATGCTTTTCAGGACATCCGCTCCCTTCCCGAGGGCTTTTCCATGCCCGAAGGCCGCAGTAAGCCCTGGGGCACGGCGCATGCCGTCATGTCCGCCAAAGGGCTTGTTGGGGATGCCCCCTTTGCGGTCATCAATGCCGACGATTTTTACGGGCGGGAAGCCTACGAAACCATCTATACCTATCTCACCGCCCCCCACAAGCCCGGGGAGTTTGCCATGGTGGGCTACCTGCTGAAAAACACGGTGACGGACAACGGTCATGTGGCGCGGGGAGTCTGTCAGGCCGATGCCCAGGGGTATTTGACGGGCATTCAGGAGCGTCTGCGCATTGAAAAGCGGCCCGGAGGCACCATCGCCTTTACGGAGGACGAGGGAAAGACCTACACGGAGCTGGAGCCCGATACCATTGTGTCCATGAACTTCTGGGGCTACGATCAAGTGTATCTGCGGGAGATTGAAAAGCGGTTCCCTGCCTTTTTGCGGGAGAATCTGCCTGTGAATCCCATGAAGTGCGAGTATTTGGTGCCCCGTGTCACCAACGATTTGATTGAGGAGAAACTGGCTTCCGTAAAGGTGCTTCACTGCCCCGCCAAGTGGCACGGGGTCACCTACAAGGAGGACATGCCCGCTTTGCAGACTGCCATTCGGGACATGAAGGCACAGGGACTGTATCCTGAGTACCTCTGGTCATGAACCTCTTTGCCGCCATTGCCCCCTATAAGACCGTGTGCCTTGCAGGCATGTGCAAAAATGCAGGGAAGACCACGGCCTTAAAGTCCGTTTTGGAGGCGGACAGGGGGGAATACGGCCCCTTGGGTCTAACCTCCATCGGACGGGACGGGGAGCGGGAGGACGTGGTCACCGGCACGAAGAAGCCGCCCCTGTATGTTCGGGAAGGGACCCTTATCGCCACGGCAGAGGGACTGCTGCCCTTGTGCGATATTTCCACGGAGATTTTGGAGCAGACCGGGTTCTTTACTCCCCTGGGGGAGGTGCTCTTAGTGCGGGCCCTGTCTGCAGGCTATGTGCAGATCGGAGGCCCCTCCATGGCCTCTCAGCTTGTGCGGCTCAATGAACGGTTCTTTGCCCACGGGGCGGGAAAGGTGCTTTTGGACGGCGCCCTGTTCCGCAAGAGCCTTTGCACTCCGGAGGTAAGCCAGGGCGTTATTCTCTCCACAGGGGCTTCCTACAGCCCCAATATGGACAAGACCCTTCAGGACACGGCCTTTGCCGTCAGAATGCTGACCTTGCCCCCATCTCAATGCTTTTTTAAAGCCGTGGGGGAGCGGCAGGTGTATCTAAATGAAAACGGAAATACGGAGCCCTTTGAGGACTTTTCCAAAATCGGGAATCCTTCTGCATTGCTGCTCATGGGCGCCGTAACGGACAAACGGGTGGAGGGGCTTCTCACCCGAAGGGAAAGGAAGCCGCTGGAGCTTTGCTGTGAAGACGGTACAAAGCTCTTTTTGTCTTCCCTTACGGTGCAGAAGCTGGAGCGGGCAGGGGTGTATCTGCGGGTGCTGAAGGGGAACACCTTGGCCGCCGTCACCGTAAACCCCTTTTCCGACCGGGGCACCCCCTATGACCCGAAGATTTTTTATGAACGCATGGAGGCACTGCTGCCCGTGCCCGTGGTGAATGTGGAGGCGCAAAGATGAAGCTCAGCCAAAAAGAACTGGAGAAAATCGGCTTTCCCTATATTTTGGAGCATATTCCCGTCCAAAGCCCCTTGGGTGAGGCGCAAAAGCGGGCACTGGCCCCCTGCTCTTCCCCGGAGGAGGCGGAGGAGGCTCTGAATTTAACGGACTGGGCGATGGCAAAGAGAAAGCACCCCGCCATGAACGCCCTTTTGCAGGAATTGATGCTTATAAAGGACGTGGGGGGCAGCATTGAGCATCTTTTTGGGGGAGAGCTGGCTTTGCAGGAGCTCTTTGCCCTTAAAGGCTTTGCCCTGCGGCTGCTGGGGGTGTCTCAAGCCTTGGAGGCCTTGTCCCCCGTACCTAAAGCCCTGCAGGTTGACGCCTGTTGGGAGGTGCTGGAGATTCTGGATCCCGACGGCACCCGCACCCCTGCCTTTGCCCTGCGGGAGGGCTGGAGCGAAAGATTGGCCTGTATACGGGAGCAAAAGCGGGAGATTGAAAAGAGAATCGCCGCCGCATCCGGGGAAGAGAAGGAAGCCCTGCTGGTAAAACGGACGGATATCGTAGGGCAGGAGGAGGAAGAGGAGAGGCGCATGCGCCGCTGCCTCACCGCCGCCCTGCGCCCCTATAAGCAGAAACTGGAAGCCCAGCGGCAGATTTTGGGCAGGCTGGACTTGGTGCTGGGAAAGGCCGCCATGGCCCAAGCCCTCCACGCCGTGCGCCCCCGTTTGGGAGAAGACAAGCTGGAGGTGCACGGCATCCGTGCCCCTCATCTGGAGGAAAAACTCAGGGAGCAGGGGCGTGCCTTCACTCCCTTGCATATGGAACTAAGCCGTGGGGTCTGCGCTTTGACCGGCGCCAACATGGGGGGCAAAAGCGTGGCCCTGCGCACCTTGGCGCTGGCGGTGTACATGGGGCACTGCGGGCTGTATGTGTGCGGAGAGGAGGCAAAAATGCCCTTCTTTGCGGGATTGTGCATGGTGGGAGGAGACCTGGAGGACCTTCGCCAGGGCCTTTCCTCCTTCGGCGGTGAGCTTATGAGCGCCCAGCAGGCGGCCAAGGAGGCGGAAGGGGGGCTGTGCCTGTGCCTGTTTGACGAATTCGCCCGAGGCACCAACCCCCTGGAGGGTGCCAGAATCCAGCGGGGCACCGCCGCATACTTTCAAAAGCTGGGGGCGTACAGCGTCTTTGTGACCCACTACGACGGGGTGTCGGAGCTGGCGGATGTCTGCTACCGAACCAAGGGCCTGCAGTCCCTCCCCAAAACCCTGCCCGTTTCTTCCCAAAAGGATCGGCTGTCCCTCCTGCAAAAATATATGGATTACGGGCTGGAACCCGTCAGCAAGACCGACCCCGTCCCCAAGGAAGCCCTCCGTGTGGCGGAGCTTATGGGCCTGGAGTTGCCCTTGCTGGACGCAATCCGCAGGGAGTACCCCGGATCCTAAATCCTAATCTTTTTCTCCCCTTCGTCTCTATGGGTG
>CAYUHW010000059.1:0-8311 GCA_964444605.1 uncultured Christensenella sp.
GCCGCCCAGGTTCTTCTCCAGCTTCTCCTGCTCGGCCTTGATGGCGATAACTTCCTTCTTGGGCAGCAGATCGAACTCGCCGTTCTCTTCCATCTCTTCGATGTACTTCAGACGGGCAATACGGGTCTGGATGGTCTTGAAGTTGGTGAGCATGCCGCCCAGCCAGCGCTGGTTGACGTAGAACATTTCGCAGCGCTTTGCTTCCTGCTCGATGCTCTCCTGAGCCTGCTTCTTGGTGCCGACGAACAGGATGGACTTATCCTGAGCGGCCAGGTCACGGATGAAGTAATAAGCTTCCTCCACCTTCTTCACGGTCATCTGCAGATCGATGATGTGGATGCCGTTGCGCTCGGTGAAGATATACTGCTTCATCTTGGGGTTCCAGCGACGGGTCTGATGGCCGAAATGTACACCGGCCTCCAACAACTGCTTCATAGAAATCACGGACATGAGTAAAAAACCTCCTCGTTTTATTTTTGTCCTCCCCCTGCTTCCTCCCGCAGGATACCCGGCATATCCGGGACGAGACCTGCAGTCCGCAAGGGGTGCGTGATACCTTGTGCAGTATAGCAGATACCTCCCCGAATTGCAAGGACTTTTTTCGGTTTTTTACGGATTTTTTGGGAGATTTTTCACAAAAAAGCGGTAAGGGACGAAAAGCGGAAACCATAGGATCGAAGCGGGGGACGGCGGAAAGGCGGAGCCTTTCTCTTCTCCTGAGGGGAGCGTTCCGCTCCCCTCAGGAGAAGGGTTCGCAAAGCGAACCCGCCGCCCCATGCCCCGCAAAAGCAAAACACGCAAACAGTTTCGGCACTGTGTTCCCCCATCTATGCAAAACACGGGGCTTTTATGCTTCGGCTATGCCGTAATTCTTCCTCTTTTTGCTCTCAACCATAAAAAAATCCAAATTTCACCACCCGTTGCCACAAAGAATTTTTATTGGGGTAGAAATAATCTTTATTTTGCTCTTGCGTGAACGGAAAAATTGCTATATAGTATATTTTGTCGGGAAGCGGACGCATACACTCAAGCGAGGAGACAAAGGCAGTATGGATTTGTTTTACAAGATTATCGCCCTGCTGGGCGGACTGGGCATGTTTCTGTACGGCATGCAGGTTATGGGAGACGGGCTTAAGGGCAGTTCCGGCGGCACCATGAAAAAGGTGCTGGCCAAGGTCACCAACAAGCCGATTATGGGCTTTTTGCTGGGCATGCTGGTCACCTGCGTAATTCAGAGCTCCACGGCCACCATCGTCATTCTGGTGGGTCTGGTGGGGGCAGGCTTTTTGAGCTTCCGCCAGTCCGTAGGCATTGTGCTGGGCGCCAACGTGGGCACGGCCATTACCTCTCAGATTATCCGCCTGATGGATTTGCAGGCAGGGTCCGGCAGTCTTCTGTATTTCTTTAAGGCCGACAACTTGGCTCCCATGGCGCTGATTATCGGCATCATCCTCATTATGTTCGTCCGCAAGAGTGGCAGTTCCAAGACCATGGGCACCATCTGCTGCGGCTTCGGCATTCTGTTTATGGGGCTGATGTACATGAGCGAAGCGGTGGGAAGCCTTCAGTCCTCCATCTCTTCCCTGCTCACTGCCTTTGAAGACAACTATTTTCTGGGCTTCCTGGCCGGCGTAGGGGTGACGGGTGTCATTCAAAGCTCCTCTGCCGTCATCGGCGTCATCCAGTCTCTGGCCAGCACCGTGGGACTCCCCTTCAACGCTATTTTCGCCGTCATCATCGGCGTCAACATCGGCGACTGTTTGACCACCTTTTTGGTCAGCCGCATCGGCGCCAACTCCAAGCAAATCCGCACCACGCTGGTGCATATTATCTACAACGTCTTTGCCGCTCTGCTTATTATCGCCGCCCTGTTCATCGGAAGAACCACGGGACTCCTTTCCGACGAGCTTTGGCACACCGTCCTCAAATCCGGCGGCGTCGCCAACGTTCACTGCCTGTTCCGCCTTGTGCCTGCAGTGCTTCTTCTCCCCTTTGCCAACCTCTTTGCCAAGCTGGCGGAGAAGCTGGTGCCGGACAAGTCCTTCGACGAGGAGGATGCCCAACTGGAAGATCAGCTCAAGGAGCTGGATCCCCACCTGATTGTCAGCCCCTCTCTGGCACTGGATTTGACCTCCAAGCTGGTAGGCAACATGAGCGACGTAGCTTTGCACAACTATGACGGCGCCATCCGCCAGATTTACCAATTTGATTCCCAGCGCAGCAAGCGCATCGACCAGCGGGAGCATATGCTGGACCGCATGACCGATGCCGCCAGCCAGTACATTGTGGCCGTCTCCTCCCACGTCACCTTGGATAGCGACATGCAGGAGCAGAACTTCCTCTTTAAGGCCATCACCGCCTTTGAGCGCATCGGCGACTTGGCCGTAAACATCACCGACAACATCTATGCCCTTCGGGAGATGGACAAGTCCTTCTCGCCTCAGGCTATGGAGGAATTGCAGGTGGTGGCGGACGCCGTGTGGGAGAACCTGCAGAACACCGTGACCGCCTATAAACAGATGGACATGGACGCCGCCCGCCGCGTGGAGCCCCTGGAAGAGGTCATCGATGAGATGATTGAATACCTGAAGGCCAAGCACGTGGAGCGCATGACCAAGGGGCTGTGCGACATTTTGGGAGGCATTCAGTTCCAGAACATTCTCTCCAATCTGGAGCGTATTTCCGACCAGTGCTCCGACATGGCCGTATACATTCTGGAGCGGAAGGATGAGACCATTGTGGGGCAGGAGCACTCCTATGTCCACAACCTCCACCACTCTGCCAACCCGGCCTATGCCGCCGCCTTCAAAGCCCGGTATGACCACTATTTCGGCCGCATCCGCACCGTCAACGGAAAATAGCCTGCGACTGGAAATCTGCCTTTTAGGAAGGTAAGTGAAGGGACGGCATGCCGTCCCATTTTAAATTCTATCTTATCCGCCTCCGCATGAGGGCATCAAAAAAAGCGGCCGAAGCCGCTTTTTTACTTCTTTATCCTTTTTACGCCAATAGCTTTGCCAGCTCCTCTGCCTCGGGCACGTCCCCCACATCCTTCCCGTAGTGGGCGTAGGAAACGGTACCGTCGGAAGTTAGCACAAAAACGGCGGGAAGCTGCTGCTCGTTGCCCTCGTATGCCCCATGAACAAAGCCCTGCTTTTTAGACTTGAGTATCTTCCCCAAGGCCTTCAAAGACAGCATCTTCAGCATGGAGGGGGCAGGGTCAACGGAAAGCTGCCGGTACACTTCCCCCTCGGGGTCACAGACAATCGGGAAGGGGAAGGTATCCTCCTGAATCTGCTCCGCCAGCTTTTTGGGATCCGACTGAAGGACAACCAGCATTTGGCCGCCGGTCTCCAGAATCTGTCCGTACCCCTCTGCAAATCCGTGCAGATCCAATTGGCAAATGGGACAGCCGTAGTATCTGAGGAATACCAGCGCCGTCTTCCCCGTCACCTCCTGCAGTATCTCATACAGGGGCTTCTCCGGAGCAAAGGGCGTTCTGCAGACAAAGTTGGGCATCTTGGTTTTTTCTTGAATTTTGGACATGGTCCTCTCCTATTGGGGCAGGTACAGTTTATTTTCCTTCCGTCCCCCCAGCTTGCTTGCCATCAGGGGCGTGAGCACCCGGCTCCACCCGGGCAAATGCCGTGCGTGGGCGGGGCAAACGGCTGTACAGCGCATGCACAAAATACACTTTTCCCTGTCGGTCACCCTGGGGTTCTCCTTGGAGATGGCACCCATGGGACACAGCTCTGCGCACTTGCCGCAGGCCTTGCAGGTTTTATCCGTTTGGATGGACAGGGGCAGTTTCCCCGACGAGGCTCCCTCGGGCACGTTTCCGGGCACCTGCAGAGGATTGTTTTTTCCTTGAGCCAAGGCTGTCTTTATTTTTTCGGCAAAGGCTCTCAGCTCTGCCCTGTCCTCATCGTCCGGCCGTCCCGCTCCGAAGCGGGGCATCATGGAATGCTCTGCCACGGCTTCTATGGCCGCCGCGCAGGAAAAGCCCCGGCGAGTCAGGATATCCTGCAGCTCCGCCAGCCCGTCGTCCACGGCTCGGTTGCCGTAAACCGCCATCAGGATGGCTTTGGCGCCGTTTCCTGCTATGGCGGCAAGGTTCTCTGCGGCAGGCTGGGGAATCCGTCCCCCGTAAATGCCGGCCGCCACCAAGCAGACATCCTCTGCGCTAAGACGGAGGGAAGCGCCGTCAAAGTCCCTTTGGGACAAATCCACTTGGATTTTGGGCTCTTCCCACACGCCGCTTACGATCTGCGCCGCCTTCAAAGTGCGTCCGGTGGCACTGAATACCAGTTCGTAAAATGCCATTTGTTAGTCCTTCTTCTTTTTCAACATGCCCCCGAACATACCCACCAGCATGATAATCAGGGCGCCGTACACGGCAGGCATGGCGTAGTTAAAAGCCGCCTTGACAGTTTCAGGCATGATCCCCAGCAGCCAGTTGCCAAAGAGAATGACGATGCCCAGCGCCACAAAGTTTACCGCCACGGAGCCAACCATGCCGAACACGGAGGCGGCATCCCCCTTGGGCGTGCCTGCAGTGGCCCCTACGGCGTTCTGAGCGGCCAAAGCGCAGGGAATGCGCATGTTGGTAATATTTCCTGCGGTAAAGCAGATGTAGGAACCGGCTACGCCGATCATGGGGAAGTACATAACGGGCTCCATAATCCAAGTGGCAATCTCATTGCCGCTGAGAGCCAGGAAAGTGGAGGCCAGCGCCCCCCAGCCGGGGAATTCGCCCAGCACCAAAAATACATACAGAGAGGGGCAGAAGGTCAGCACCAGCAGAATCATCATGCAGACGGTACCTACCTTGTGAAGCTTCTTTACATATGCCTGCTGTTCCAAATCCACAGCTACGGTTTCGGGTTGATTTTTCATGTGATTTTACCTCCTTAGAGAATAGAGCCCAGCAGAGAATGCAGCAGGGGGCCGCAAGCCATGGCCGCCAGCACGGCGATGCCCATGGACCACTCCTTCAGCCACTTGACCTTCTTGGCCAGTGTGTTAAGTCCGAACATAACGGCGGCGGAAACCACCATGACCAGTACATAGTCAAGACCGTTTGCAATCTGGGTAGCGGCCAGAATGCCGAAGAACAGCACGGGGAACACGGCACCGAAGAAGATGGTCCACTTGCTGATTTTTTGGCCGGGCTTAGGCGGCGCAAAGAGCTTGGTCAAGGGCTTGGCCAGTCCCCGGGAAATAATGGGAATCAAAATCAGATAGCCGCTGGACATAACCGCACAGCCGAACATGGCGCAGCCGAAGGCGGCCAGGGTCAGCGTCTCTTTGCCCAGGGGCGCGCCGGCCATTTGGGCACCTACGGAGGCGGCGGTCATTTCCGTGGTGGCGGAACCGATGATGCCTACCCGCATGAGGGTGGCAGGGGCTCCCACAAGGGAAATCATGGTCATGGCCAGAATGAACACGGAGATGGCAGGGCCGATGGAGACGATGCCGCCGGTTTTCAGAGCCAGCTTCATTTCTTCGGGAGTCATGGATTTTCTGGCTTCGGCATACTTACGGGTAATCCGATAAATCTGCAGCGCCAGCACAATGACCACCCCAATGGTCAGCAGAGCGATAGCCCACATAATGGGGCCGTTGGCAAAATTGGCAGTTTCTGCACTCATAATGAATGGTTCCTCCTGTTTGATTTCGTTCCTGTTTTTTTATGCAAGCACAGTGCGGAGAACCCGCTCTGCGTTCTTGTACCACATTTTGTCAAGTTCTTCTTCGGAAAGCCCCGCCTCCTGCAAGGCCTTCTCAAGCTTGGGCCAATCCTGAGGTCCGGATACATCCATATCCCCGTGAACTCCGTCAAAGTCGCTGCCCAGCGCCAGCACTTCGCTGCCGCCTACGTTGCGGATGTGGAGCACCTGCTTGACCAAATCCTCCATTCTGGTAGCACCTTCTACCTGTCCCACAAACTCAGGCCCCAGGTTCAAGCCCATGACGCCGCCCTTATCCGCAAGAATGCGAATCATATCGTCCGTCATGTTCCGCCGATGGTTGCATACGGCACGGGCGTTGGAGTGGCTGGCCACAAAGGGCTTGGTTGCCATGTTGGCCACGTCATAGAACACTCCGTCGGACACATGGGATACATCCACCACCATGCCCAGACGCTCCATTTCCCTGACCACATCCTTACCGAAGGGAGTCAGTCCCTTCTGCATAATCTCGGGATCGTCGCTGTTGGGATAGCCGATGGCGTTGGGATGGTTCCAAGTCAGGGTCACCAGGCGCACGCCCAAATCGTAATAGGCCTGCACATTCTCCAGCTTGTCCCCCAGCACGCCTCCGTCCTCAATGGTCAAGAGAATGCCGATTTTTCCGTCCTTCCCTGCCCGATCCAAGTCCTCTCCCTTTAAAACAGGGAACAGGGTGTCGGCATGAAAGGCCATCATATTTTTGTACTTTTTATAGAAGGAGTTGAACATGAGATTGGTAACGCCCCTGCGGATGGCCTTGGGGAACATGCCCGTGGGGACAAAATCCGCAAAGCACTGGAGGGCTATGCCCCCTTCCCGCAATCCCTGCAACGAGACATGGGACTTCTTACTCTCATCCAGATTCCCGCTCTTGGCAATCTTCATCAGCGTGTCGCAATGAAGATCCAACGCTTGTCTTACCATAGATTGTCCTCCGTTTACACTTGTGGTCTTGGTTTAGGTGCTAAACTATTCACTTGGTTTCAGTATAGAACATAAAAATACATTTTGCAAGATTTATTTTGCGCAAATTTCCGAATTATCTCACGATAAATTAAAAATTTCTTTTTTGTGTTTATGCGCTTTACACGAAAAAAAGCCTGTGGTATACTGTAAATTGTTTAGGCGCTTCACTAGTTTGCACACACTACAAAAAGAGGGTTTTTTAAGATGCGATACGATTTTGATACTGTTATCGACCGGCACAATACCTACTCCATGAAATGGGCCATCAGCGAGCTGAAGCCTCTGGCCGCCTCTTTCGGCATGGCGGATTTGGTGAACACTCTTAACGAGGACACCATCCCCCTTTTGGTGGCGGACATGGATCTGCAGTCCCCCGAGCCCGTCATTGCCGCCATGCACCGGGTAGCGGACCATAAGATGTACGGCTACTCCATGCACATTGCCGACCCTAAATACTTTACTTCTCTGTGCCGCTGGTTCAAGGACCGCCACGATTGGGAGATTGCCCCCAACCAGATTATCAACTCCCACGGCACCTTCGGAGCTTTGACCCATGTGGCCCACATGTACGCCAAGCCCGGCAACGGAATCATCGTCATGGACCCCGTCTACGGCCATTTCTCTCAGGACATTGTCAAGTGGGGCAACGTACCCGTACGCTGTCATCTTGTCAACAACGACGGCTACTACACCATCAACTATGATCTGCTGGAGGAGCAGGCTTCCGACCCCAACAACACCCTGCTCATTTTCTGCAACCCCCACAACCCCGTGGGACGGGTGTGGACGGCGGAGGAGATTCACAAGGTCTCCGAGATTTGCGAGAAGCACAACGTCTTCGTCATCTCCGACGAGGTACACTGCGACATTCTCCGCAAGGGCGTACACTACACCCCCTTCCTGAAGGCCTGCGTCAACAAAGCCCACGCCATCGTGCTGGTAGGCATCAACAAGAGCTTCAACATGGCCGGTCTCTCCTGCTCCAACGCCATCGTGCAGGATGCCGATTTGTACAAGGCCATTATGAAGGACTACCCCATGACCATGCCCACCCCCTTCGCCATTGCCGGTCACATTGCCGCCTACACCGAGGGAGACGAGTGGATGGATCAAGTGTGCGAGTACATCGACGGGAACATCGACTGGGTCATTGACTTCTTTGCCAAGGAGATGCCCAAGGTTAAGATTCACCGTCCCGAGGGCACCTACTGCCTGTGGATGGATTTCCGCGGATACGGGCTTTCCGATGCAGACATTCACAAGCGCATCTATATTGACGCCAACGTACTTCTGCAGGACGGCACCGTTCACGATCCCGTAGAGGGGCAGTGCTGGCAGCGCATGTGCGTTCCCTGCGCAAGAAGCGTACTGCAGACTGCCTGCCGCCGCATTGCGGACGCCTTCCGGGATGTAAATTAACCCCATTCTCTTGACAAAATCGTCCCGTTGGGTAATAATATAAAAATACCCTCAGGAGGTTTTTCATTGGAACAGAATCGGCGCAAAACACGATATTCCGCCTATGAGCTGGCAGAAATTGTCAACCTTTGGCATCAGCTATGGACCTATTCCGAAAAGCGGAAGATTGATTACGGCACGGGCGACTTGTATAC
>CAYUHW010000060.1:0-8301 GCA_964444605.1 uncultured Christensenella sp.
GGGTTCCATGGAGGACATTCTCAAGATGATTCCCGGGGCTTCCAAGCTGGGGAACGTCCAGATCGACGAAAAGGCCGTGGCCAGAACCAAGGCCATCGTCCAGTCCATGACCAAGGAGGAGCGCAGCAACCCTGACCTGCTCAATGCCAGCCGCAGAAAGCGCATTGCCAGGGGCAGCGGCACCTCCGTGCAGGAGGTCAACCGCCTCATGAATCAGTTCAACCAGAGCAAGCAGCTTATGAAGCAGCTTACGGGCAAGGGCATGAAGAAGATGGGGCGCAGAGGGGGCTTCCCCTTCAAGTTTTAGGAAAAACCGGGTGTACCGTTTTTCATACATACCAACAAAGAATTATTTTTAACCGGAGGATTATTGCAATGCTTAAGATCAGACTGCGCCGCATGGGCGCCAAGAAGGCTCCTTTCTACCGTATCGTGGTGGCCGATTCCCGGGCTCCCCGCAACGGTGCTTTCGTTGAGGAAATCGGATACTACAATCCCATTGCCGAGCCCGTTGAGCTGAAGGTGGACACCGAGAAGGCCGCCCAGTGGATTAAGAACGGCGCTCAGCCCACCGACACCGTACGGGTGCTGCTGAAGAAGAACGGCGTCATCGACTAAGTTATGGACGAGCTGGTACTGTTTATTGCCAAAAGTCTGGTAACCAACCCCGAGGCCGTGAAGGTCAATACCCGTGAGGACAAGGACGCCACCATCATCGAGCTGTCCGTGGATCCTGCGGATGTGGGCAAGGTCATCGGCAAGCAGGGACGCATTGCCAAGGCTATCCGCACCATTGTCAAGGCTTCTTCCGTTCGTTCCGAGAAGAAGTACGTGGTGGACATCCTGTGATTGCCCCCTACCTGCGTATCGGGCTCATTGCAAGACCCCACGGGGTACGGGGCGCCGTAAAGGTGAACCCCACTACCGACGATGCGGGGCGCTTCAAGGGGCTCAAAACCTGTTTTCTGGAGCTGCACGGGCAATATAGCCCCGTGCGGCTTTCTGTGCTTTCTGCGGCGGGGGAGGCCGTCATCGTCCATTTGGAAGGGTGCGATACCCCCGAGGCGGCGGAAAAACTGCGCAACGGCTATCTGTGCGTAGACAGAGCCCATGCGGTGGAGCTGCCTGCGTATACCTACTTTGTGGCGGACTTAATCGGCTTGGAGGTGCTGGACACGGAGGGAAACGCCTACGGGAAGATTACCAACGTGTATGAAACCGGCGCCAACGACGTGTACGAGGTCAACGGCGGCAAGCTCATGCTGCCGGCGCTGAAAAAGCTCCTCCATGAGGTGGACATTTCCGCCGGGCGCATGGTGCTCAACAGCGACGTGCTCCGGGAGGTGGGGCTCTTTGCAGATTGACATTCTGACCCTCTTTCCTGACATGTTCCAAGGCCCCTTCTCCGAGTCCATTCTCAAGCGGGCCCGGGAAAAGGGCGTGCTGGACATCCGCCTGCACAACATTCGGGACTATGCCCAAAACAAGCACCTGAAGACCGACGATTACCCCTTCGGCGGCGGTGCAGGGCTGGTCATGCTGGCACAGCCTATCTTTTCCTGCATTGAGGCGGTGGATCCCAATCATGAGGCCGTGCGCCTGCTTATGACTCCCAGAGGCCCTCTGCTTACTACCAAGAGGGCGGCAAAGCTGGCGGAATCCCCCCGCTTGCTGCTGCTCTGCGGCCACTACGAGGGGGTGGACGAGCGGGTCATGACCCTGATGGACGGAGAAGTCAGCATTGGGGACTACATCCTCACCGGGGGCGAACTGCCTGCCATGGTGCTGACGGATTGCGTGTCCCGCTTTGTGCCCGGGGTGCTGGGCAGCGGGGAGAGTGCAGGGGACGAGTCCTTCAGCCAAGGGCTGCTGGAGTATCCTCAGTATACCCGTCCCGCCGTGTTTGAAGGCATGGAGGTGCCGAAGGTGCTTCTCAGCGGACACGCCGCCAACATTGAAGCGTGGCGGCACCGGGAGGCCATGGAGAAGACCAGAGAGAACCGCCCCGAGCTTTTGGGCACCTATGGCCGAGGGTACAAAAATAAGGGGAAATAAGGAAAAATAGTGCTTGCATTTCCCACGGGGAAGTGCTATAATATCGCTTGTTGTGGCATTGGGTGGTCCTCTGTACCTGCGGGGCATGAACGCCTGTATCGCTCAAAAATGAACGAAGGAGAAAAATTAATCATGTCTGACATCATCAAAGAGTTGGAAAAAGAACAGCTTCGCAGCGATCTGCCCGAGCTGGAGATCGGCGATCAGGTTCGCGTATTCGTAAAGGTTGTAGAAGGCAACCGTGAGCGTCTGCAGAACTTCGAAGGCACCGTCATCAAGATGGAAGGCGGCGGCATCCGCAAGTCCTTCACCGTCCGCCGCATTTCCTACGGCGTAGGCGTAGAGCGTACCTTCCCCTATCACAGCCCCCGCATCGGCCGCATCGAAGTGGTTCGTCACGGTGTGGTTCGCCGGGCTAAGCTGTATTACCTCAGAGAGCGTTCCGGTAAGGCTGCCAAGATCCGTGAGCGTATCGTAGAGAAATAAGATGTGTGAGCCCCGCCTAAAAGCGGGGCTTTTTTGTTTATGCGGGGCTTTTTTTCAAAGAAGAAAACCTGCGAAAGAGAGTAAAGGAGCAAGTATGCAGCAGATCAACTGGTACCCGGGGCACATGGCCAAGGCCAAGCGGATGCTTCAGGAGAATATCAAAATGGTGGACGCCGTGGCGGAGATTGTGGACGCCCGTGCCCCCGCCGCCACCAGAAACCCGGACTTTGACAGCCTGTTCAGAACCCGCCAGCGTCTGATTTTTTTGAATAAGGCAGATTTGGCCGACTCTGCCCGGGTAAAGGCTTGGATTCGGTATTATGAGAGCCAGGGGGTGCAGGCCGCCGCCATCGTCTCCACGGGTAATGCCATGAAAAAGCAGGCCTTGGCGCTTTTGCAGAAGGCTACGGCGGAGAAGGTAGCCCGCATGAAGGCCAAGGGCATCAGCAAGACCGTGCGTATTATGGTGGTGGGCATTCCCAACGTGGGCAAATCCACCTTTATCAACCGCATTGCAGGGGAAAACCGTGCCCAGACGGGGGATCGCCCCGGTGTCACCCGCAGTAAGCAGTGGGTGAAGGTGGGCCCCTATTTGGAGCTTATGGACAGCCCCGGACTGCTGTGGCCCAAGCTGGGGGATCAGGAGCAGGCGAGACATTTAGCCTACATAGGCTCCATCAACGATGAGATTATGGACGTGGAGGAGCTGGCCGAGTGCCTCTTGCGGGATCTTTACGCCCTGTGCCCCCAGAAGCTGTTGGAGCGGTATCCAAAGCTGTTGATCAAAGAGGGGCAGGAGGACTTTACCTATCTGGAAGGGGTGGCACGGAGCAGAGGCTTCCTTCTTTCCGGCGGCGTAGCGGACATAGAGCGGGCGGCCCGGGTGACCCTGGACGAATACAGAGGGGGAAAGATTGCCCATGTGACATGGGAACAGCCCCCTGTTGTGGAGAAAAAGACGGAGAAAGCCGAGGAAGGGGCGCCGGCACCCTCGGAGAACTTGGAAGCATAAGGAGGCTTTATGCGCATACCCGAAGAAGAGCGATTGCGGCTGATTACGGAATATGACCGTCCCCTGTGGAATACCCCCGGGGTGGTGCTGGCCGGCATGGACGAGGTAGGCAGAGGGCCTTTAGCCGGGCCCGTGGTGGCGGGATGCGTAGTCATGCCCCCGGAGCCCCTGCTCAAATATGTCAACGACTCCAAAAAGGTTTCCCCCAAGCGGCGGGAGATGCTCTATGAGCAAATTAAGGCCACGGCACTGGAGTGCCGCACGGCTTGGGTGTGGCCGGAGGTCATCGACCAAATCAACATTCTGGAAGCCACCAAGCAGGCCTTTTGCGAGGCCTTTGCCGCCATGGAGCTGCCGGTAACGGACGTGATGATTGACGCTTTAACAGGCCTTTCTATCCCCGCCCGCCAGCACTCCATGATTCACGGGGATGCTCTTTCCTATTCTATTGCCGCCGCTTCCATTTTGGCCAAGGTGGAGCGGGACAGATACATGGAAGCCCAGGACGCTTTGTATCCCCAGTACGGGTTTGCACGGAACAAGGGCTACGGCACGGCGGAGCACATGGCCGCCTTGCGGGAATACGGCCCCAGCCCCCTGCATCGGCGGAGCTTCATCCGCAAGCTCTGCCCGGAGGCATGAGCATGGGCATCGGCCATCTTCTGGCGGGGCAGAAGGGGGAGAAGCTGGCGCTGAGGTATCTAAAGAAAAAGGGATACCGCCTTCTGGAAAAGAACTACCGTCACGGACACCACGAGATCGATTTGATCATGGAGAGCCCCGAGGGGGCGGTGGTGTTTGTGGAGGTAAAGGCCCGCTCAGGCACGGCCTACGGACTGCCCCGAGAGGCGGTGGACGCTTCCAAACAGCGGTTCTTGCGCCTGGCGGCCCAGAGCTACCTGCAGAGAAAGGGGCTTTGGGAGCGGTTCTGCCGCTTTGATGTGATAGAAGTGTATCTATCCGAAAACCGAATTGAACATATTGTGAACGCTTTTTGACAACGGATTGCATAAGTGCCCCCGGCTGTGCTATGATACAGAAAAGAGACTCGCAGAAAGCGGAGGGATAGTGTGAAGAAAAAATATTCGGTGATTATAGCCGCAGTGCTGTTGCTGGCATTGGGGCTGTGCGCCTGTTCACAGGGAGAAGGGGGAGAGGCGGAAGCTCTGCCCACGGCCTTTTCTTTCGTTTCCGGAGGAGAAAACGGGAGCTTGCAGGGCTGGGACATCGTTTCCTATGAGAATGCCTACGAGGCCTCCCTTACGGAGGACGGGGCGGTCATGCTTCGTCTGGAGGACGGAGACGATGTGCGCTATATCCGCACGGCGGAGGTGTCCGCCAACAGCCGCTATGTGCTCTCTGCCAAAATCAAAACGGAAGGCGTAGAGGGGGGACGGGGGGCAAACCTGTCCATCGACAACTACAGTTTGGATAAAAGCTGTGTCTACAGCGAAAGTTTATACGGGGACAACGATTGGACCCCTGTGTCCCTGTACTTTGAAACGGGGGACAAGCAGACCCGGGTCATTTTGGCACTGCGCTTGGGCGGCTACAGCGAAAACAGCACGGGCACGGTGTATTTTAAGGACGTAACCTTGGATAAGGGGCTGGAAAGCGGTGCGGCTTATCAGGCGCTTACCCCCTGGGGCGGCAGTCAGGAGAGCGAGGAGGCTCAGGAGTGGGACGAGCAGACCTACAAGTCCCTGTTCTCTGCCCTGCTCTGGGCGGCGGTGCTGTCGGCGGTCATTATGCTCTTCTGCTTCTACCGCCATAGGGAGGGAATCGAGGCCTACGAAACCGAAAACAGAACCTATAAGGGACTCTTTGCGGCCATTCTTCTCTTCGGCTTTATTTTAAGACTGGTGCTGTGTTTGATTTTCAAGGGGCACGATACGGACATGAACTGCTTCATCGCTTGGGGGCAGTCCATTGCCAAGAACGGCACCTCCGCCTTCTATACGGCGGCGGGACATGAGTGGTACGATTATCCCCCGGGGTATATGCTCTTCCTGGGCGGCTGGTCGGCGGTGCTGAACCTCTTCGGCGTGGAGGTCTACGGCAGCTTCGGACGGTTTTTGTACATGCTTCCCGCCATTATTGCGGACTTCGGGTGCGCTGCCCTGCTGATGCAGTTTACCCGGGAGCAGGGAGGCACCAGAGGCAAGGCTTTGCTTTTGGGGAGCCTGGTGTATTTAAACCCGGCGCTGTTCTTCCTTTCCGGAGCCTGGGGACAGATTGACTCCATTTTAACCTTCTTTTTGCTGCTGTCCTTCCTGCTTTTGTATAAGGAAAAGCGGGTGCTGTCGGGAGCGGTCTTCGGCTTTGCCGTATGCTTAAAGTGGCAGGCGCTGATGTTCGGCCCTGTATACGCTTTGTTCCATCTGTTCTCTTTGGCGCCTTTGGAAGAGAAGAAGGTGTGGAAAAAGCTCTTGGGTACTTTGCTGGGGGCTTTGAGCGCCTTTGCCGTCATGCTCCTTTTGTCTCTGCCCTTTAAGGGGGAGCAGGATCTCTTCTGGATGGTGAGCAAGTTCCTTTCCGCCAGCAGCGGCTACGATTACGCCACGGTGGAGGCCTACAACTTTATGGCCCTTTTGGGGGCAAACTGGACTTCGGCCGAGAGCTCCTTTATGGATTTCCCCCTGAGCTACAAGACCTTTGGCACCCTGTGCATTTTGCTTTCCGTGGGATTTGGAGTGCTCTTGACGGCGGGAAGCACCCAAAGAGAATTAAAGCAGAAGCGGAACCTGCTTGATAACCGGGGGGCCATGTTCCTGACGGCCGCCGTGGTCATGGGGCTGATTTTCACCTTCGGCCACTACATGCACGAGCGGTACGTGGTGCCGGTGTTGGTGCTGCTGCTCTTTGCCTATGCCTATTATGGAGACAAGCGCCTGCTGGCGGCGGAGATGCTCTTTAGCTCCGTCACCTTCCTCAACGAGATGACCGCCATGTATGTGGTCAGTCAGGGGGCGATGGACATCGTCAGAGGCTCCGTGGAGCATAACTGGATCATCCATCTTTGCGCCTTGGCGGAGGTGTGCGTGTGCGTGTATCTGGTGTACCTGTGCATGGATCTCTGCTTCCGAATCCGTAAGGACAGGGAGGAAGGATCTTATTTAGAAAGCAGGGAATGGAACGAAGCCTTGGAGGAGGTGCTGAAAAAGTGAAGAACAAACAGACCGCTCCCATGAACCTTCAAAATCCCTTTGAAAAGCATGCCGACGAAAAGCTGGTGCGCATAGATAAAATTTTCCTGTGCATCCTGACGGCGGTGTACGGCCTCATTGCCCTTTTGAACTTAGGCACTTTGAATTTCCCCGACAGCGTATACTACGGAAATACGGGGGACACCTTTACCTTGACCTTCGACGGCCCCGCCAGCATTGGGGAAGTGTGGGGCAACGGGAACATTGCCGACGGCGCCTCCTTGACCTTTATCAACGAGGCGGGGGAAAGCCGAACCTATGAGCAGGATCAGGGGAGCATGTTCAAGTGGCACAAGGAGTCCTTTGATTTGACTACGGAGGGAACCCTGTATGTAGAGGCGGAGGGGGCTGTGGCGTTTAACGAAATGGCCTTCTTTGACGAAAGGGGAAACCTGCTTACGGTCGCCGCTTCAAAGGGCGGGGAAAAGCTGGTGGACGAGCAGGGCACCGTGCCCGAAAGCCCCGGCTACTTCAACGGCATGATTTTCGATGAAATCTACCATGCCCGCACGGCCTATGAGCATATTCACAATCTGTCCGTGTATGAATGGACTCACCCGCCCCTTGGGAAGCTGATTATTGCGGTGGGCATTCTGATTTTCGGCATGAACCCCTTCGGCTGGCGGATTATGGGCGCTCTCTTCGGCATCGCCATGGTGCCTATTGTGTACGTCTTCGGCAAGCGCATCTTCAAGCGCACGGACTACGCCCTGCTGGCGGCGGGGCTGTGGGCCTTTGACTGCATGCACTTTACCCAAACCCGCATTGCCACCATCGACGTGTACGGGGTGTTCTTCATCCTGCTCATGTTTTTGTTCATGTATGAGTACATCCGCCGTCCCTACCTGACGACGCCCCTGAAGGAGAAGTTTAAGTATTTGGCCCTCTCGGGCTTGAGCTTCGGGCTGGGGGTGGCCAGCAAGTGGATTGGCTGTTATGCAGGGGCAGGCCTGGCGGTGCTGTTCTTCGGCCATGTGATTATGGCAGGCCGGCGGCTGTACAAAGAAAAGGGAAAAGGGGAAGGGGTACAGGAAAAGAAGCTGTATCGGAGCATCACGCTGAAAACCGTTCTCTGGTGCTGTCTGTTCTTTGTGGCCATTCCGGCGGCCATCTATGCCCTGTCCTATCTGCCCTACTACCGCTATGAAGCGTCTTCCGGGGGGGACTACGGAATCAAGGATGCCATAGAAACCCTCTTCTATTACCAGAAGATTATGTATAACTACCACAGCGGTCTCACGGCCACCCACATGTGCCAGTCCGCCTGGTTCCAGTGGCCCTTTACCGCCAAGAGCGTGTGGTTCTATGTATCCGGCGGCAACGGCTGGATTTCCAACATCTCCAGCACGGGAAACCCGGCGGTGTGGTGGGTTAGCTCCGTAGGCGCCGTGTGCTTGCTTTTGGAGTGGGCCATGGGGAAGCTGAAGAAGGATTCTGCCCTGCCCATGCTGCTGGTGGGAGTGCTGGCCAACTATTTGCCTTGGGTGCTGGTGTCCCGCTGTGTGTTCCTCTATCACTTCTTTGCCACGGTGCCCTTTATCC
>CAYUHW010000061.1:0-8273 GCA_964444605.1 uncultured Christensenella sp.
GCTTATGGGCCTGGAGCCGCCCTTGCTGGACACAATCCGCAGGGAGTACCCCGGATCCTAAATCCTAACCTTTTTCTCCCCTTCGTCTTTATGGGTGTTTTTCAAATAAAAAGATTGCATTTGAGAAACAAGCTGAAACGAGTGAGGCTCTGTAGAATAAGGGACGGATGTGCAAATAGAATAATAAAAGCACCTGCCTAAGCGGGTGCTTTATTTTTGGCGGAGGGTTTTATAGAAAGAGGTGAGGAGGGCGGAGCAGGGGGCTTCGAGGATGCCGCCCCAGGTTTCCACGCTGTGGTAGAACCAGTGGTCGGTGAGGTCTACGGTGGAGCCGCAGCAGCCGCAGCGGGGGTCAAAGGCGCCGAAGACTAAGCGGGGGAGCTTCATGTGGATCATGGCCCCGGCGCACATGGCGCAGGGCTCCATGGTCACAAAGAGGGTGCAGTCCTTTAGCGTGCCCAGCTTTTTATACCCTTCCCGCAAAGCCAGCATCTCCGCATGGAGGGTGGGGTCATGGCCCTGGGCCGTAAGGTTGTGGGCCTTTGCAATGAGGGTATCCCCCTGAAAAAGGGCCGCGCCTACGGGAGTTTCTCCCTGTTCATAGGCCAGCTTGGCTTCCTCCAAGGCGGCCGTCATGCCCTGCTCAAAATCCATGGGGCAAATACTCCTCCGTATCAAAGTCCGGGTAGGTGACCCGCCACAAAGTCAGACCGTGGGCGGGGGCGGTGGGGCCTGCGTCCTTCCGTTGAAGGCTGGTTAGAGCCCGCTCCATGGTGTCGGGAGGCAGGCGGTGGGTGCCGATGTCCAGCAGGGTGCCCGTCAGGATGCGCACCATATTGTACATAAAGCCGCTGCCGGAGACGATGTAGGTAAGATAGCTCCCCTTCTGCTCCAGCCGGGAGGTATAAATGGTGCGCACGGTGCTTTCCTGGGGCACGCCCACGGAGCGGAAAGCGTTGAAGTCGTGCTCCCCTACCAAAGCGGCGGCGGCCTGCTCCATGGCGGGGATGTCCAGCTTATAGTGGACGTGCAGGGAAGTATTTCTGGTAAAGGGGCTGGCGTGGGGGGCAAGGAGCATGCTGTAGCGGTACTCCTTGTGCTTGGCGGAGAAGCGGGCGTGGAAATCGGCGGGGGCTTCCTCGGAATACAGCACCCGAATATCGGCAGGGAGGCGGGTGTTTAGGGCGATGGCGAACTTCCCCGCATCCATGCGTACGGAGGTGTCAAAGTGGGCCACCTGAGCCCGGGCGTGGACGCCGCTGTCTGTGCGGCCGGAGCCCTGCAGAGTGACTTTTTCCCCGGTAATGGCCAGCAAGGCCTCCTCGCAGACTTGCTGTACGGCAAGGCCGTTGTTCTGCACCTGCCAGCCAACGTACCCGGTGCCGTCGTATGCGATTATAAGACGAACCCGGCGCATATCAAAGCAGTCCCGGTACAAAGTGCTGGACAAGGGGGATGAGGGCGATGGCGGCGGCCGTCAGCAGGGCGGCGTACAAGTCCCCAAAGGCAAAACGAAGCTCCCGCATGCGGGTGCGCCCCTCGTCCCCGTGGTAGCAGCGGGACTCCATGGCCATGGCCAGCTCGTCGGCACGGCGGAAGGCGGAGACGAAGAGGGGAATCAAAATGGGCAGCATGGCCTTGGCGCGGGCAATGAGGTTGCCGCTTTCAAAGTCTGCGCCCCGCGCCATCTGGGCTTTGCGGATTTTGTCCGCCTCCTCCATCAAGGTGGGAATAAAGCGCAGGGCGATGGTCATCATCATAGCCAGCTCGTGGGCAGGGAACTTGAACACTTTCAGGGGGGACAACAGCTTTTCCAGCCCGTCTGTCAGGGAAAGGGGGGAGGTGGTCAGGGTCATAAGGGAGGTGCCCGTGATTAAAAACATGAGCCGCAGGGTGATGAACACCGCCTGCTTCAGGCTCTCCTCGGTGATTTTCACAATCCACCACGAAACAAGCACCCGTTCCCCGGGGGTGACGAAAAGGTTGAGAACGAACATAAAGATCATGAGCAAACGCACGGGCTTAAGAGCTTTGTACATATAGCTCAGGGGGATTTTGGCCAGCAGTAAGGTAAGCCCCATATAGAAAAGGGGCACAAGGAACATGGTCAAAGAGTCCACCACAAAGACCATGGCGATGTAGGCAATCATCAAAAGAATCTTGGTGCGGGGATCCAGACGGTGGATGCAGGAGTTTCCCGGCACAAACTGACCCAGGGTAATATCGCTCATGAAAGCACCTCCAACAGCCACTGCTGCATCTTCTCCATGGTATACAGCCCCTCAGGCACCGTAACTCCCTTTTCTCTCAGCAAAAGGGACAGGCGGCTGGCTTCGGGCAGGGACAGCCCCATTTTGCGAAGCTCCTCCCCGTGGGCAAAGACCTTATGGGGGGTATCAAGAAAGGCGGTCTGCCCCTTGTGCAGCACCAGCACCCGCTCGGCGTGGGCGGCCACATCGTCCATGGAGTGGGACACCATGATGACGGCACAGCCGGTTCTTTTGCGCAGGGACTCCAGCATGGAGAGAATCTCCTTCCGTCCTCTGGGGTCAAGTCCTGCCATGGGCTCGTCCAGTACAATATAGCGGGGCTCCATGGCCACAATGCCCGCCAGAGCCGCCCGCCGCTTTTCGCCGCCGGAGAGTTCAAAGGGAGATTTTTCGCTGAACTGCTCGTAGGCAAGCCCTACCAGTTCCATGGCGGAGCGCACCCGCCGGTCAATCTCTTCGGGGGAGAGCCCCATGTTTTTGGGGCCGAAGCCTACGTCCTCCCGCACGGTTTCCGCAAAAAGCTGATACTCCGGGTACTGGAAAACCATGCCCACCAAAGAGCGGATTTTTTTGCGAAGCTTTTTATCCTCCATGGACAGCCCGTCTACGGTGACGGTGCCGGAGGTAGGGAGCAAAAGGCCGTTGAGATGCTGGACAAAGGTGGTTTTTCCGCTGCCCGTGTGGCCGATGATGCAAAGAAACTCCCCCTCTTCGATGGTCAGGGACACATCCTTGAGAGCGGGCATGGAAAGCACACCTGCGTTGGAGTAGGCGTGAGAAAGGTGTTCTACAACAATGGGCATAGCCGGTCTGCTACCTCCTCAACGGTCATGGGGTCATGGGGAAGAAGAATGCCGGCCTTTGCCAGCCCTTCCCTGAGGGCAACGGCAGGGGGCACGTCCAGCCCCAGACTTCTGAGAAAGTCCCCCTCCTTGAAGATGTTCCGAGGGGTATCGTCCCGCAGAATCTCCCCTTGGCTGAGTACCAGCATACGGTCGGCGTATACGGTCTCCTCCATATACTGGGTAATCATAAGCACGGTAATCCCCTGCTCCTTGTGCAGGCGGGAGACGGTTTCCAGCAGTTCTCTTCTGCCCTCCGGATCCAGCATGGCCGTGGCCTCGTCCAGCACCAGAATCTCCGGCTTCATGGCCAGCATGCCCGCAATGGCAATGCGCTGCTTCTGTCCGCCGGAAAGGTTGTGGGCGGCGGAGGAAGCATAGGCTTCCATGCCTACAGACTTTAGGGCCTCGTCAACCCGGCGGCGGATGTCTTTGGGCGGCACCCCCAGGTTTTCGGGGCCGAAGGCTACATCCTCCTCCACAATGGAGGTGACGAGCTGGTTGTCGGGATTTTGAAAGACGATTCCCACTCGGCGGCGGATGTCCAGCAGGTTGTTTTCCTCTCTGGTGTCCATGCCGTCAATGCGCACTTCCCCCCGATAGGGCAGAAGCAGACCGTTGACATGCTTGGACAGGGTGCTCTTTCCGCTGCCGTTGTGTCCCACTACGGCGACGAACTCTCCCTGAGGCACCTGAAAGGTGATATCACGGAGGGCGTCGGTGAGGGCGCTTTCATATTGATAAAATACATGGTTAAACTCAATCATTGTCATTTCTTCCTTAACCTGAACAGTATACCAGAAGAACGCAAAAGGTACAAGGGCTTTTTGCCGCAGGAATCCGTTGACAAAGGCGCAGAAGAGCCTGTATCATGAAAGCAGAAAGAAAACGAAGATCAAAGGGGAAAACATGAAGCCCATACTGGAAATTTGCTGCGGCAGTGCGGAGGACGGACTCATCGCCTTTGCCGGCGGAGCAGACAGAATAGAATTGAACTGCGCCTTGGAACTGGGGGGACTGACTCCCTCCCTGGGTAGCCTTTTGGAGATTAAAAGCCGTATGCCTCAGGGAAAAATCATGGCCATGGTGCGTCCCCGCCCGGGAAACTTTCTCTATAGCGAAAGGGAGTACGCCGCCATGAAGCGGGACGGGGAGCTGCTGCTCCTTTCCGGTGCCGACGGACTGGTCTTCGGTTTTTTGCGGGAGGACGGAAGCGTGGATATGGAGCGCACCGCCTACATGGCCGGCCTTGCCCAAAGAGCCGGGAAGGAGGCGGTTTTCCACCGTGCCATAGACATGGCGCCAGATTGGAAAAAGGGGCTGGATGCGCTCATGGAGGCGGGCATCACACGGGTGCTGACCTCGGGGCAAAGACCTACGGCCATTGAGGGGGCAGAGACTTTGCGGCAGATGCAGATTTATGCCGCAGGCAGGTTGGAGATTCTTCCGGGCTGCGGGGTGCGGGAGCACAATCTGGAAGCCCTCCTGCAATATACCGGCTGTTATCAGGTGCATATGAGCGCCCACAGGCAAAAGGAGGCGGGGGCTTCCCCCACGGAGGTCTCCTTCGGCGGTTACAAACAGGCGGACAGGGATTTGGTGCAGGCGGCGGCAAAAGCGTGCCGCAGGTACATACAGCGCAGGGACGGATAACGTATAAAAGGAGGGAAAAGCAGGATGTATATCTTTGACAGAACGCAGTACGAGGAGAGAATGGGCTGGTTCACGGCGGCTCGCTTCGGCATGTTCATTCACTGGGGGCTGTACGCCGTGCCCGCTCGGGGAGAGTGGGTGCGCAGCAACGAGGAGATGCCGGAAGAAGCGTATATGCCCTTCTTCCAAAATTTTAACCCCCAAGCCGCCGATCCTCGGGCGTGGGTGCAGGCGGCCAAGGCGGCGGGGATGAAGTATGTCATTCTCACCGCCAAGCATCATGACGGCTTCTGCCTTTTTGACAGCGGGCTGACGGACTTTAAGTCCACCAACACCCCCCTGGGACGGGACATTGTCCGTGAGTTTTTGGAGGCCTGCCGGGAGGCGGGACTCAAGGCGGGGCTGTACTATTCTTTGATTGACTGGCACCATCCGGACTTCCCCCACTATGGGGATCGGTATCACCCCATGCGCAATAACCCCGCCTATGGCAACGAGGGCAGGGACTTTGCCCGTTATCTTTCCTATATGCACGGGCAGGTG
Organism: uncultured Christensenella sp.; assembly: GCA_964444605.1. Classification (GTDB taxonomy): domain Bacteria; phylum Bacillota; class Clostridia; order Christensenellales; family CAG-138; genus RUG472. Next base: position 5,309 of record CAYUHW010000061.1, read on the forward strand.
CGGGAGCTTTGCACCAAGTACGGAAAGCTGGACATCCTCTGGTTTGATTTCGCCTACGATGATCTGCGGGGGGAAGCCTGGCGGGGGGCAGAACTGGCCGGCATGGTGCGCACCTTGCAGCCGGGAATCATCCTCAACAACCGTCTGGAGGTCAGCGGAGAGGGCTTCGGGTCTCTGGCGGCGGGAACACCGGCTCCCTGCCACGGGGACTTTGTGAGCCCGGAGCGCATGGTGCCTCCTGAGGGGCTCTTCGACCCTGCAGGCAACCCCCTTGTTTGGGAGACCTGCACCACCATGAACCATAGCTGGGGCTACTGCGGAAGGGACGGGTACTATAAACCTGCGTCCTTACTGCTGAAAAAGCTGACGGAGTGCGTCAGTAAGGGAGGCAACTTCCTTTTGAACGTGGGGCCTGACGGCAACGGCCGCATTCCTCAAAGGGCCCTGGACATCTTAGCCTATATGGGCAGGTGGATGGAGGTAAACGGGGAGAGCATTTACGGCTGCGGCCCTGCCCGTATAGAGAAGCCCGAGTGGGGACGCTTGACCCGCAGAGGGAATACCCTGTATCTGCATATTTACGAGAACGCTTTGGGGCCTTTGCCCCTGTACGGCATTCCCGCAGAAAAGATAAAGAAGATGCGATTGCTTTTTGACGGGCGGGAAATCCCCCTGTCTGCGAGCTGGGTGCATAGCGACTACCCGGATATGGCCTTTGCGGATCTGGGGCCTGACCCCGTGCTGCCCGATGGGAACGACACGGTGCTGAAAGTGGTGCTGAAGGAGGAGGCGTAAGATGTTTTCCAAAGTATTTTGTTCCTTTTCCCGGGAAAAGCTGGAGGCGCGCAGGGAGTCTTTAGACCCATCCGTTTTGCGCCAAATGGAAGGCATAGAGGGGGAGCTGCAAACGGCTCTTGCCTTTTTGTACGGCACGCTGCCTTTATCCGATTTAAAGCTGGTGCCTTTTGATGCCCTTTTAAAGGAAGCCCGGGGAGCATTGCGGGTTTGGAAAGAGGAGGTGCCGGAGGATATCTTTATAAACTATGTCCTTTGCCCTCGGGTGAACAACGAAACCTTGGAGCCTTCCCGAGATTTCTTTTATGATGCCCTGCAGGAGCGCACGGCAGAGTTAAGCACGGAAGAAGCGGCTTTGGCTGTCAACCGCTGGTGCTGTGAGCAGGTCAACTATCAGGCCTCCGACAATCGGACGGAGGGGCCCATGACCGCCTACAAATCGGGTAAGGGGCGCTGCGGGGAGGAATCGGTCTTCGCTGTGTACGCCTTAAGGAGCGTGGGCATCCCCGCCCGTCAGGTCTATGCCCCCTGGTGGAGCCATTGCGACGACAACCACGCCTGGGTGGAAGTATATGTGCAGGGACAGTGGCGCTTTTTGGGTGCCTGCGAACCGGAGCCCGTGCTGAATAGGGGCTGGTTTTTAAACGCCGCCTCTCGCGCCATGCTGGTGCACGGGCTAGCCTTTTCCGCCTACAGAGGGGCGGCTATGGAAAAGGAGGAGGTCATTGAGGAGCGGGAGGGGGCTTTGCTGTATAACGCCACGGCCCGCTATGCCCCCACGGCCTTGCTGACCGTGGAAGTGCGCTTCCCCGACGGCGCCTTGGCGGCGGGTGCGAAGATACACTGTCAGGTGCTGAATATGGGGGATTGGCGCACCATAGCCTGTTTGACCGCCGATGCGCAGGGACGGGGGACGCTGACTTGCGGCAAGGGCAGTCTCCGCCTTACCTGCGCCCATGAGGGTCTCTATGGGAAGGCAGATATACATACGGGGGAAAACGCCCATGGGGTGCTGATATTGGGAGAGGTTCCCCTTTTTAAAGAGAGCGGGGACTTTCTGCCTCCCGAAACCGGGGCGGTGACCCCTCCTCCTGTGACCAAAGAGGCAGAGGAGGAGAACCGACGGTTCCTTCCGTCTGCCGGCTTGAATCGAATCCTCCGTCAGATGCAATATCTTAAAGAGGCAAGGGATACCTTGGAATGGAGAGACTTTGCTTCATGGGACGCATATATAGAAGCCGCCTGCGGAAACGGAAAGGAGATTGCCCGCTATTTGAAGGAAGGCACCGAGCTGGCGGGGGACTGGGCGGAAAAGCTTCTAAGGACCCTGCCGGAAAAGGACTTGCGGGACACGGAGACGGACACCCTGCTGGGGTATCTCAAAAGGGCCATGGAGCATCTGCCTGCATATGCAGGACGAGAGACGCTGTTTATGGAATATGTCCTTTGCCCCCGCATAGGTACGGAAAAGCTGGGAACGCCCTTATGTCTGATGAAGGGGGAGGAAAGAGCCGCTGCAACCCTGCGCCGACAGGGGGAGGCGGCCAGACTGAACCCCTTTACCGGAACGGCAGAGGTTTGGAAAGAGGGCAGGTTTGTGCCTCTTGCACCTCATCCCACGGGATTTTTAACCGTGGCAGGAGAGGGGGACTGGCGGTTTTCGCAGAACTGGAGTCTGGCTCTATACACGGAGGAGGGCTTTGTCCCCTTGCCCAAGGGACAATTCTGTGAGGAAATGGAGCTCCCTGCGGGGATATACGGCCTAACCTCTCTTGTGCGCACGCCCAGCGGCAAGCAGCGGTATATTCGCCGGCAGTTTGCCTTAAAAGCCGGAGAGAAAAAGATTGTGGTTTTACACCGACCCACAGTGTCTGCAGAAGATATGCTGGTGGAGGTGCCCCTGCCGCAGGTTTTCCTCCATGGGGAAAATAACCCCGTGCCCCTGAAAATGTCCGGAGACAAGCCTCTTTTGCTCCTTTTCCTTCAGCCCGGAGCAGAGCCCACCGCCCACATTCTCAACGAGCTTATGGAGACGGGGTCGGGGCTTTCCGAAAAGGCGGACTTTTGGGCGGCGCTGCCTTTGGGGGATGACAAGGAGGAAACCTTCCTTAAGTTTTTGAACCGCTTTCCCAAAACGGAGGTGTATTGGGATTGGTTCAACGCACAGGAG
>CAYUHW010000062.1:0-8185 GCA_964444605.1 uncultured Christensenella sp.
TCCGTAGCATCCAGCCGCCCGTAGCGGATGTTCTCCATAACCGTCCCCGTAAACAGGTGGATGTCCTGAAGCACCATGCCCAAAGACCGTCTCAAATCGTCCTTGCGGATGTCCTTTACATCGATGCCGTCATAGGTGATGACCCCCTCCTGCACATCGTAGAAGCGGTTGATGAGGTTGGTGATGGTGGTCTTTCCTGCGCCGGTGGAGCCTACGAAGGCAATCTTCTGCCCGGGCTTTGCATACAGGGATACATGCTCCAGCACCACCTTTTTCCCGTCATAGGAGAAGGTCACGTCACGGAAGCGCACATCCCCCTTCAGGGGAATCTTCTCCTCGCCTCTGACCCACTGCCAGTTCTTGTCCCCAATCTTTTCAAGACGGAACTGTCCTTCGTCCACCTCGGGCTTTACGTCCATAAGCTCAAAGACACGTTCCGCCCCGGCCAGGGCCTGCAGGATGAAGTTGAACTGCTGGGAAATCTGGCTGATTCTGTCGGCAAACTGACGGATGTAGGAGAGGAAGGCAATGAGCACGCCTCCTTCCACCGTAATGAGTACCCCCACCGTGGCCGTAATGGCGTAAAAGATGTGGGAAAGGTTGTTCATAATGGGACCCACCACGTTGCCCAGGGTGGAGGCAAGGGTGGCGTACTTGCAAAGCTCCTCGTTCCGCTTGGCAAACTCCTCCATAACCGCCTGCTCGTGGTTGAAGGCCGTGACCACCTTCTGCCCGCCCATCATCTCCTCGATGTAGCTGTTGACGGAAGCGGTGGCCTTCTGCTGGCTGGAGAAGTTCTTGCGGCTCTTTGCCCCTACGGCTTTGGTCACATACACCACGCACACGGCCATAACCGCCACAATGAGGCAGAGGACGGGGGAGAGGATCATCATCATGGCTATAACGCCCACCAAGCTGATGACGGAAATCATCATCTGGGTGATGCTGTGGTGCAGCAGCTCCCGAATGGCGTCGATATCGTTGGTGTAGTAGCTCATGAGCTCCCCGTGGGGGTGGCTGTCAAAGTAGCTCAGGGGCAGTTCCTGCATCTTGTGGAACATCTCCATGCGCAGTTCGCACAGCACCCGGCTGGCGCACTCCAGCATAAGGCGGTTCAAAAGATAGTTGGTGGCCGCCGCCGTAAAGTAGAGGAAGGCCATGCCGATAAGCAGAGCCGTGTACCGGGCCAGACGCTCGTCCGTTACGGCGCCGCTCTCTCCCAGCAGGTTCACCACAGGCTTCATCATATAGGAAGCGAAGATGGTGGACAGGGAATACAGCACAATGGCGCCGATGGCCAGCACGAAGAAGAGGCGGCTGGTCTTATAATAGGTAAACAGACGCTTTAAGGTGGCAAAGGGGTTGTCTGCCCGCATCTTGCCCTTCATTTTCATGGCGATGTTATCCTGTCTGGGCATCAGGCATCCCTCCTTTCCTCCTGCTCCCCTTTGGTCTGGGAAGCATAGATCTGCTGGTATACATCACAGCGCTCCATCAGCGCTTCATGAGAGCCCACGTCTATAATCCGTCCCTTTTCCATAACCACGATTCTGTCGGCGTGGCGGACGGAGGCAATGCGCTGGGCGATAATCAGCTTTGTACACTGAGGCAAGGCCTCCCGCAGGGATTTGCGGATGGCTTCGTCGGTGGCGGAGTCCACGGCGCTGGTGGAGTCATCCAGAATCAGCACCTTGGGGTTCTTCAGCAGGGCACGGGCGATGCACAGCCGCTGCTTCTGCCCGCCGGAGACGTTGACGCCTCCCTGCCCCAGCTCCGTCTCGTATCCCTTGGGGAAACGGCAGATGAATTCGTGGGCGCAGGCGGCCTTGCAGGCTTCCTCCACCTGCTCTCTGGTGGCATTGGGATTGCCCCAGCGAAGGTTGTCATAGATGGTGCCCGTAAAGAGGGTGTTCTTTTGAAGCACCATGGACACGCTTTCCCGCAGTTCAAAGAGGGGGTATTCCTTTACGTTCCGTCCCCCCAGCCGTACTTCCCCCGTAAGGACGTCATAGAATCTGGGGATGAGCTGCACCAGCGTGCTCTTTCCGTCTCCCGTGCCGCCGACCACGCCGATGGTCTCCCCGGGGGCGATGTGCAAATCAATATCCTCCAAGGTCAAGGTCTCGGGGGACTTATTGTAGCTGAAGGACACATGGTCAAAGTCAATCTGCCCGTTGTCCACGGTCAAGTGGCTGTCCGGCCCCTGAATGTCAGGCTGCTCCCGAAGAATCTCTCCGATACGGTTGTAGGACACCCTGGCCATGGCAATGGACACGGAGATGAAGGAAATCATGCCCAGACTCCCCACAATCTGCCCCGTGTAGGAAATGAGGCTGGTGAGTGCCCCTGCGTGCATGTCCCCCACAATCATAACCCGGCGGCCGCCCAGGGCCCACAGCACCATGGTGCAGGTCCACATGACCAGCATCTGAATGGGGCCGGCCAGAGAAAGCATCTTCTCGGCATAAACCTGTGCCTTGCGCAGGGTGACGGCGGCATCGTCGAAGCGCTCCTTCTCATAGTCCTGACGGACGAAGGATTTTACTTCCCGCACGGCCACCAGATTCTCCTGCAAAGAGGCGTTCATAACGTCGTACTTTTTGAACATGGCGGTAAAGCGGGGGAAGCCCGTCTTCAGCAGAAGCACCAAAGCAATGGCCAGCATGGGCAGGGCGATAAGGAAGGTGCGGCTAAGTTCCGTATCGATGCGGAAGGCCATAATGGCCGCCAGCACAATCATAAAGGGCCCTCTAAAGAGCATGCGGATGAGCTGAGAGAAGGTGTTCTGCAGGTTGGTCACATCCGTGGTACAGCGCATGACCAAAGAGGGCACGGAGAATTTATCCGTGTTGGCAAAGGAGAAGGTCTCGATTTTGTCGAAAATCTTCTTGCGCAGGTTCTTGGAAAAGCCCATGGTGGCCACGGCGCCGGTTCTTGCCCCCAGGGCTCCGAAAAACAGGGACAAAAGGGAAAACAGCACCATGAGTCCCCCCAGCACCAGAATAAAGCGGCTGTTGTTGGCAATCAGCTCGGGAGAGAAATACTCCTTGAGCAAAAAGTCCTCCTGGCGGTACAGTCCCCCGTCCACAATGGCGGCCATGAGCATGGGGATGAGCACCTCCATGACCACCTCGCACACCATAAGCAGAGGGGTTAGCAGGGTAGGCAGCCAATAGCCCTTGACGCAGGCGACGATTTCTCCAAGGATGCCTTTCTTTTTTGTTTCTTGCATATGTTCCTTTCGGCGGGCGCCATGCTTCTGCGCCCATACTACTCCATTATTTCTGTCCATTATACAATGAAATCCCGCAGGTTTCAACGAAAAAAGCCCTTTCATATGCGTCCAGTGTGTAAACTTTCCCCGCAGGCGCCAAGAAAAACAAGCCTCTCTGCAGGCAATTCCCTTTATGCGGGGCATCCCTGCATAAACCTGTCCGAAGGACAGATTTCACCGCCGCAGGGCGATTTTCTCTCTCCCCTTGTGCATTCCCCCCTATGGCGGTATAATAAAGCATCCGTTTTTCAAGGAGGCTTTATGTTTCAGCACGTTCTGCTTTTTAAATTCAAAGACCCTGACGAGTGCGTGGAGGAGGTAGGCCGCAGGCTCATGGCGCTCCCCGCCCAAATCCCCGAAATTCGGGATCTTCGCTACCACGCCAACGAGCTTCACACCCATCGCAGCTATGACGCCTGCCTCATCGTCACCTTTGACAATGAGTGGGACTACCGCATTTACGACACCCATCCCCTGCACAACGAGGCCCGCCAATACATCCACCAGCACGTTCTGGAATCCCACACGGCGGACTACCACTTTTAAGCCATGGGATTTGAAGTTGTATCCCCCTTCTCTCCTCAGGGCGACCAGCCCCAGGCCATAGAGGCCCTGTCTCAGGGGATTCTTAAAGGCGACAAGGTGGACGTTCTGCTGGGGGTCACGGGCAGCGGCAAGACCTACACCATGGCCAAGGTCATTGAAAAGGTGCAAAAGCCTACCTTGGTGCTGGCCCACAACAAGACCCTGGCCGCCCAGCTTTGCAGTGAGCTCAAGGATTTTTTCCCCAACAGCGCCGTGGAGTACTTCGTTTCCTATTACGATTACTACCAGCCCGAGGCCTACATTGCCTCCTCCGACACCTATATCGAAAAGACCACCGCCGTCAACGAGGAGATTGACCGCCTGCGCCACTCTGCCACCTGCGCCCTCAACGAGCGGCGGGACGTGATTATCGTGTCCTCCGTGTCCTGCATCTACGCCCTGGGGGACCCTACGGAGTATCTGAAGCTGTCCATCTCCCTGCGCCCGGGTATGGAGATGGAGCGCAACGAGCTAATGCGCCGTCTGGTGGAGATTCAGTTCCAGCGCAACGACATGGACTTTCAGCGGGGCACCTTTCGGGTACGGGGGGACACCTTGGACGTGTTTCCCATGGGCTCGGAGAACCGCGCCTACCGCATCAGCTTCTTCGGGGATGAAATTGACCGCCTGACGGAGATAAACGCCCTGACGGGGGAACTGATTTCCGTGTGCGACCATGTGGCCGTTTTCCCCGCCACCCACTATGCCACGGGGGCAGAGAAGCTCAAGGCCGCCATGGGCACCATTGAAGAGGATATGCGCAAGCAGAAGCAGATGTTTCTGGACAGCGAACAGCCTCTGGAAGCCGAGCGCATTGAACAGCGGGTGACCCACGACATGGAGATGATGCTGGAGATCGGCTACTGCAACGGCATCGAAAACTACGCCCGCTACTTTGACGGCCGCCAGCCGGGGGAGCCGCCCTACACCCTGATTGACTACTTCCCCAAGGATTTTCTTCTTATTATAGACGAGAGCCATGTGACCATCCCCCAGATTGGCGCCATGTACCGAGGGGATCTGGCCAGAAAGACGGAGCTGGTGAAGTACGGCTTCCGTTTGCCCTCCGCCTTTGATAACCGCCCCCTGACCTTTGACGAGTTTCTCACCCGCATTCCCCAAATGCTCTGCGTCTCCGCTACCCCGGGGCAATGGGAGCTGCAGCGGGCCCAAACCGTGGCCGAGCAGATTATCCGCCCCACGGGGCTGGTGGATCCCCTTGTTACCGTCCGCCCCATTGAAGGGCAGATAGACGACATTCTCTCCGAGGTGCGTCTCACGGCGCAAAAGGGATTCAGAACCCTGATTACCACCCTGACCAAGCGCATGGCAGAGAATTTGACGGAGTATCTGGAAGGCATGGGGGTGCGGGTGCGGTACATGCACAGCGACATCGACACTCTGGATCGGATGGAGATCATTCGGGATCTGCGCCTTGGCGACTTTGACGTGCTGGTGGGCATCAACCTGCTGCGGGAGGGGCTGGACTTGCCCGAGGTAGGGCTGGTGGCCATTTTGGATGCGGACAAGGAGGGCTTTTTGCGCTCGGAAACCTCTTTGATTCAGACCATCGGCCGAGCCGCCCGCAACGCCGACGCTCAAGTGATTCTCTATGCCGACACCGTGACCCCTTCCATGGCACGGGCCATGGAGGAGACGGAGCGCCGCCGAAAAAAGCAGATGGCTTACAACGCCGAACACGGCATTGTGCCTAAGACCATCGTCAAAAAGGTGGCGGACACCCTGATGATTTCCCACAAGACCAAGGAGACGGTCTTCACCGAGGATACGGAGGCCAAGCAGGAGCGCATTGCCCTGCTTCAGCAGCAGATGCTGGAGGCCGCCAGAGAGCTGGAGTTTGAGCAGGCCGCCAAGCTGCGGGACGAAATCAAGCGGCTCTCCGGCGAGGAAGTCGCCCCCTCCAAAAAGGTGCGCCCGGGCATGGTGGGCTCCCAAAAGCGCTCCCGAGGGCGAACGAGAAAGTAAATCAGCACACCCCACGGCAAAGCAAAAGGAGCCTCACCGGGCTCCTTTTTCTGTGCGCTTTTGCCTGCGCACTGCTTCGTCTATAAGGTTGTTTTACAGCTCCCGAATCTCCAGCCCGGGGAGGGTCAAAGCGCTCTGGGGGCCTACCAAGCACAGGGGGCCTTCGGCCAGTGCCTTGAGAGCGGGCACCCAAGCACGCATCTGCTCCTTGGTGGTGCGGAGCATCTCTCTGCGCTCCTTGAGAGCGTCCTCACGGCTGATGCCGATGAAGTACTGGCTGTCCCCTACGGCACCCTTCTGGGAGGGGCTCATGAGAGGTTCGGCGGCGGTGGAGATGATGTACTTATCCGGCACTTCATCGCTGTTGCAGTAGGCTTCCAGCACCTCTGCCATGCCCGCATAGGTCTCGATGGTCTTGGCGGGGGTGGGATCCCGGAAGGAGTAGGTCATCATGCTCTCCCCGCGGGCGTTGAGGCCTGCGCCGTAAGCGCCGCCCTGCACACGCACCACGTTCCACAAATAGTCAAGGCTCAGCATCTGAGCGGCTACCTTCACTACGCCGCTGCGCTCAATGGAAGCGGCCTGAGAGGAGAAGCCCACCTGCGCGGGAATGGCGATGCCCAGCTTATAGGGAATCTCGGTCTTGTAAGCGGCCAGAGGCGCCACGGCGGTGCCTACGGGATAGGCGGCGGCAATCTCCTTAGCGTCCACGGGCTTGTCGGCGGTGAAGCTCAGGGTCATGCGGCTGCGGCATACGCTTTCCTTTACCACCTTGTTGAACTCATCTACCAGCCCGTCGATGACATTGTCAAAGTCCTTGGCCATAGCCTGGGCGGCCTTGACGGCGGTAAAGCCGTCGGTGGCTTCGGTCACGGCGTTGGCGGCGGACAGGTGTGCGGTGCTTTCCATGAAGGCCAGGCGGTGTCCCTGCATGATGGAGAACTGCTTGAGCTGTTCCACATTCTGCAGGAGGATGGTGCGGATGCTCTCCTTGTCGCTAAAGTCGGTCTCCGTCAAGATTTCCCGCACCAAAGCGGCGGCCTGAGGCAGATTCTCCTCCAGCACGGAGCAGTTAACCGTCAGGCAGGGGCGGCACTGCTTGCTTTCGCCCTTAGGCGCCGCGACGCCCAAGTCAAAGTTCAGCCGTCCGATAAGGCTCTTGACTTCCTGCTGCAAGGCGGCCACATCAGAGTGGGTCTTGGTGGGCAGGTTGCTGAACAGGCCGGTAAGCAAGCTCAGGTTGGTAAGCTCGGGCAGGGTCTTGTCCGTCAGCCCAAAGTACATGTTCATGTGGACAATGCCGTTGCTGGCCACAGGGTGATACAGCACGGTCACGCCCTCTGCATCGGAGACTTCCGTATCGGTGAACTCCATCTCCTCCCCAATCTCGCTGAGAGAGAGGACGGGCATGGAAGCGGTCTGCTCGGGGGTATCGGGGGTGCTCTGCCAGGCAAGGAGCTTTTCGTTCATCTCCTTCAGGGCGGCCGCATCCTCTTCCTTCCAGGAAGCCTTCAAAGCGTCCAGACGGGCGGCTTCCTTGGCGGCCTTCTCCTGACCCAAGGTCTCGGAGGGCAGGGTGCGCAGGATGCACAGATTCTCCTCGTCCAGCAGCATGGAGCGCAGCAAAGCGTCAAAGCCGCCGTTGTCCACCATGTCCCGAAGCTGAAGGATGATATCGTTCCATACCATGCCGTCTACGGGATCGCCGCCGTACAGCCAGCTTCCCAGGGCACGAAGGTTGCGGATCAGACCGGCAGGCTCCTGCTGATCCTTAATGCGGAAGGCCTTGCGGTTGAGGCAGGCGGTCAAAGCGCTCTTGTCCAGCCCCTTCTCCAGCAGTCCTTCCACGGTGGTGCGGATGGCGGCGCGGATGTCCGCCTCTTTGCTCATGGAGGTGTTGCGGATGTTGAGCATGAAGCCGTTCTGCTCCATCTCATCCAAAGTGCCCATGTCCACATCCTCTGCAAGACCCTTCTCCAGAATGGCCTTGGTCAGGGGGGACTCGTTGGTGTCCGTCAGATACTCGCACAGAACGTCCATGGCCATGGCGGTCTTTCTGTCTTCATATCCGCACATGAGCTTGGCCAGGGTAAATACATCCTTGTTCTCCCCTTCGCCGGGAGCCACTTCGTAATACTGGGTCAGCTCCGCCGCCTTGGGCTCCTGATGGGCGATGACGTGCTTCTCCTCGTTGCGCTCGTAGCGGCTCAGGTAGGAATCAATCTCCTCCAGCGTCTTCTCCAGGGGCACGGTGCCGTCCAGGAAGATGCGGGCGTTGGAAGGATGATAGAAGCGGCGGTAGGTGTCGCAATACTGCTCATAGGTCAGATTGGGAATGGC
>CAYUHW010000063.1:0-8184 GCA_964444605.1 uncultured Christensenella sp.
GTGTTTGACTATGACAGCACGGGTTCCTATGTGCTGGGGGCACTCATTGAGCGGCTTTCCGGCAAGCCCTTGCTGGAGTATTTGAAGGAGAAGTTTTTGAACCGTATCGGCGGATTTGAGAATGCGGAGATTCTGGAGACCCCCGACGGAACGGCTTGGGGAGACTCCGGACTTCTGTGCACCTCCCGGGACCTTCTGCAGTTTGCCAAGCTGGTCATGAACAAGGGCTGCTGGGAAGGAGAACAGCTTCTGCCCAGAGACTATATGGAAAACGCCGTAAAGCCTCTGGTGGACACCAACATTGAGTTTTATGTAAAATACAATACCAAGGGCTACGGATACAAGTTCTGGACTACGGAGCGCAATGGCTTCTCCATGAACGGCGCCTGCAACCAGCATGCCATCTGCGTGCCCGAGAAGGATTTCATCGTGGTGTGTACGGGAGACTGTGCATCCAAGGACAGCAGAACCACCGACATCTACTTCCGTGCCGTCTTCGAAGATCTTTTGGACGGGCTGGAAGGCAAGGAACAGGAAAGCTATCCTTTGCCCGATGAAAATCTTGCCATAGAATCCCTGCGCATGGGGGAAAAGAAGTCTCCCATGGAGTTGGGACTTCAGGATGCGGTCTTTGCCTGCAAGGAGAACCCCATGGGCATTGAGAGGATGAGTCTGCATTTTGAAGAGGAAAAGGTGGTTCTAAAATACAAAAATGCTCAGGGAGATAAAGAACTTGCCTTCGGACGCAAGGAAAACATCTTCCAGAAATTCCCCCAGCTTGGCTACAGCGATCAGCGGGGCAACGTCCATGAACTGACCGGGTTCATGTATGACTGCGCCTGCAGCTGTACTTGGTGGGACGAGCAGACTTTGAAACTTCGTGTGCAGCTTACTGACCGCTACTGCGGCCAGCTTCACGTGACCATGGTCTTTAGAGACGAGAACACCATGGGCCTGCGCATGTTTAAAAAAGCCGAGGACTGCCTAAGAGAGTATGAGGGCGTTCTCGGTGCTTACAGAATCTAAAGGAGAGACTATCAGCATGCTGTTTCCTCAGAACACAAGCACCCGCCTCTGCCTGTCCTTGGACGGCTTGTGGAACTTTGCCTTGATTCCCTACGGCACAAACTACGATGCCTCAGCGCCCTTGCAGGGGGGACGGCTCATGCCCGTTCCCGGTGCTTACAACGATATTTACGAGGGGCGGGAGATTCGGGATCACGTAGGCGAAGTGGTCTATGAGCGCCAGGTGGATAGACCCCCGCATGCACAGGGGCAAAGGCTTCGCCTGCACTTCGGCAGTGTGACCCATAAGTGCCGGGTGTATTGGAACGGTGTCTATATAGGTGGTCACGAAGGGGGATTTTTGCCCTTTGAACTGGATGTAACGGAGGCGTTTTTGCCGGGAAGCAACCGTTTGACCGTGGTGGCGGACAACGTGGTGGATCATAGCACCCTGCCCTGCGGCACCTTGGAGAAAAGGCAGTACCCGGGCTTAGCGGAAGCGGTAAAGAACTTCCCCAACTTCGATTACTTCAACTACAGCGGCATTATGCGCCCCGTAGTGCTGTGCGTTCTGCCCGAAGCCCATGTGGAAGCCGTGGAAGTCCAGGGAGACATGGAAGGCACTTTTTCCTATAAGGTCCAGACGGAGGGCAAGGGCGATGTTTCCGTTCGGGTGCTGAAGGACGGACAGGCTCTTTGGACGGGGAAAGGCGCCGAGGGAAGCGGACAGCTTAAAAAGGTGCTCTGCTGGTGTCCCGAGACCCCTGCTCTTTATGATTTGGAGATCACCGTTGCGACGGAGAACGGAGTGCAGGATGTGTACACCGAGCGCTTCGGCTTTAGAACCGTAGAGGTTAGGGACTGCGCCCTGCTTTTAAACGGCAAGCCCGTATACCTAAAGGGCTTCGGCAAGCATGAGGATTCTCCCGTGCTGGGCAGAGGCTACTCTCTTGCTTATAATGTGAAGGATTTGTCCCTCATGCAGTGGATGGGCAGCAACTCCTTCCGCACCAGCCACTATCCCTACAGCGACGAGATGATGCGTCTTTGCGACGAGATGGGGATTCTGGTTATAGATGAGACGCCTGCGGTGGGCATGCACACCACTTTTACAGCCACGGGTATGAAGGTGGACGTAACCTCCCCCACCTGGCAAACCCTCCGCACGGCGAACCATCACCGCCAGGTGATGGAGGAAATGATAGCACGGGACAAGAACCATCCCTGCGTGATTATGTGGAGCGTGGCCAACGAGCCTGCCAGCGAGGAGGCGGGGGCCCATGACTATTTTGCACCTTTGTTTGATTTAGCCAGGGAGCTGGATCCCCAGCATCGCCCCGTAACCTTCGTGACCCATTGCGAAGCTACGGTGGAGACCTGCGAGGTGGCGGCTCTGTGCGATGTCATCATGCTGAACCGGTATTACGGCTGGTACAGCGAGGAGGGGGATATCCCTGCCGCCAAGGCGCTTTTGTCCGACGAGCTGGATCGCTACCATGCCCGGTATCCCCAAAAGCCCATTATGCTGGGGGAATTCGGAGCCGATGCGGTGGCCGGGCTTCATGATACCACGCCGCTCATGTTCTCTGAGGAGTTTCAGAAGGAGATGATTGAGGCTTACTGTCAGGTGTTAGACGAGAAAGAGTATGTCTGCGGAGAGCATGTATGGAACTTTGCAGATTTTGCCACAGCCGAAGCGGTAAAGCGGGTGCAGGGCAACAAAAAGGGCGTGTTTACCAGAGAGCGAAAGCCCAAGGCGGCGGTCTGGTATCTCAAAGACCGCTGGACGAAAAAAGTATAAAAGCAAAGGGAATCTATAGACTATGACCGATTGCAAGCGGGAAGTAAACGTAAAGGACTTCGGCGCTCTTGGGGACGGAAGAGCCAACGACAGACCTGCCATCCAAAGCGCCCTGGACAGCGGGGCTGAGAAGGTTGTGGTGCCATTAGGCACCTATGTGCTGGACGGCACCTTATATATTGGCTCCGATGTATGCCTGGAGGTGCATCCTCTTGCCATGCTGGTGCTGGCGGACGGTGCCATGAAGGGCCCCAAGGACTTTATGCTCACCAACAAAAACTGGGAGACCGGGGACAAGAATATCACCGTTCGGGGCGGCATTTGGGACTACAACAACCCCGGAAATCGGCGGGGAGAGCTTTTTGATCCCAACTCCATTACGGGTACCCAGATGCATCTGCACAATGTGGAGGGGCTGGTGCTGGAGAACCTGCTTTTGCGGGATCCAGAGTGCTACTTCATCACCCTGCTGGATACCAACGGATTCCGCATTGAGAACATTCTCTTTGATTCTCCCCACCTGCGCCCCAATCAGGACGGCATTCATCTGGGGGGAGACACCTACAACGGAATCATTCGGGGTCTAAGGGGGACCCCCGGCTCCTGCAACGACGATGTGGTGGCCTTAAGCGCCGACAACTGCATGACCCGTCTGCAGAACTTAAACCTCCACTGCGGCAACATTGGGAACATCCTCATTGAGGATGCGGATTTTCCCCACTGCTTCACCTTTGTGCGCATTGCCTCCATAGACAGCACCGTGGAGAACGTGGTCATCCGCAACGTCCGTGCAGGGGTCAGCCACTTCTTTTTGAACCTGGACGCCACCCACGAAAGCCGCACGCCTGTGGTGTTTCGGGAGGAGGAGCGGTACTATACGGGCGTAGGGCACGTTAAAAACGTGGAGGTTTCCGACTGCCGCATTTGGTCAACCACGGGGAAGGAGCCTCTTATGGCCATGGAGGAGGGGCTGGATAACTTCACCCTCCGCAATATTACGGTGGAGGAAGATCCCTGCGGGCAGCCGCCCCTTTTGCGCATGCGCTTGTGCCGTCCCACCAGAACCACCCTTTCGGGCGTGGATAGGGGGGCTTTGGAAAGGCTGACCATGGAAAAGTGCGAACTGCATATAAAAGAAGGGGAAAATGATATGGCCGATGCAGTGCTGAACAAGCATGTGTACGGCTCCTGGGTTTTGCCTGCCACGGATATTAAGGAAGCGTCTTTTGAGCCGCTGAAGGAGTGAAGCATGAACGTATACGATTTTGACAAGACCGTCTTTGTAGGGGACACGGAGGAGCGTTTCTTTGCCTATGTGTTTAAAAAGCCCGGCTTCTTCTTTGATAAGGTGAAGTACCATGTGCTGGAGAAGCTGTATCAGTGGAAGCTGATTCCCCGCACTCCCTGCAGAGAGATGCAGTACCGCTTTTTAAAGAAAATAGACGATATCGACGGACTGCTGGAAGCGTACTGGGACGAAAACGAAAAGTACATGATGTCCTGGTATCTAAAAGCAAAGCGCCCCGATGACGTCATCGCCACGGGAACCCCCGCCTTTTTGATGCTGCCCATTCTAAAGCGGCTGGAGCTTACGGAGCTTTCCGCTACGGATATGGACAAAAAGACCGGAAAGATTCACGGCCAGTTTGCCATCGGTCCCCATAAGGTAACGGTTTTTGGGGAAAAATACAGGCTGGAGGACATAGACAACTTCTACAGCGATGCCTATTCCGATCATTTTCTGGCGGAGTACGCCAAGGCGGCCTTCCTTGTCACCGGGGACGGGGAGATGACGGAGTGGAATGAGTTTTTTTCCACCCATCCCAAAAAATAAGCAACGGGAGGTAAGAGATGGGGACGGCAGTGCGGTTGACAACCGCCGAGGCCTATCCCTATAATACCCTTATGAATACGACTTTGCTTGCTTCTCTTGCTCCCATGATTCTCATGGCGGGATTGGGCTTTTTCGCCGCCCGCCTTAAACTCCTTTCGGCCCAGGAGGTAAACGGACTGAAAAAGCTGGTGTCAGGCATCCTGCTGCCCTTTCTGGTCTTCTCCTCTTTGTGTACGCTGAAGCTGGATTTTAGCGCCCTGCTGGTCATGGCCCTGTCCATGGTCTTCCAGATGCTCCTTTACGGTTTGGGCTTTTTGACGGCCCCAAAAATGGGAGAGTACGGAAAATACCACCGCTTCATAATCTGCACCTCCGAACTGGGAATGCTGGGATACGTGCTGTTCATGAGCCTGTTCGGGACGGAGAATCTGGGATACATGACCTTGCTGGATGCGGGGCAGATGCTCTTCTTCTTCTGCATCGTCATGCCGGATCTCCAGCGCACCGCTTCCGGCCGTGCCAATTCCCCCCTGCAGGCGCTGTTCCGCAGTCCCGTTTTGTGGGCCCTGTTTTTGGGGCTGGCATGCAATTTGACAGGCTTATACGAAGCCGTAACGGATACGGCGGCAGGGGCGGTGCTTACAAGCTGTTTGGATATGGTCACCACCCCCGTGTCGGGGATTATGCTCTTTGTCATCGGCTTCGGCATTTCCATCGACAAGGAGATTCTAAAGCCCGTGCTCAAGACATCCGCCCTGCGCTTGGGGTTCAATGTGCTTTTGAGTTTTGCGGCGGCGGCCGTGGTCCTTTGGGCGGGGGCGGACAGGCTGTATGTATGGGCGTTTTTGCTGTATGGCGTACTGCCATCCACCTATCTTGCCACGGCCTATGTGCAGGAAGAGAAGCTGGGGAAGCACATCAACACCGTTTTGAGCCTGTATACTCTGTTTACGCTGCTGGCGGCAGGGATACTGTATGTCATAAGCCGCTGAGGGCGGTTGCCTGAAGGGGACGGATCATTAGGAGGTAACCCGTATGAAAATCATTATGTGCGACGATGAACCGTGGGCGTTGAAGGGAATACGCAACATCATAGAGTGGGAGAAATACGGCTTTACTTCCGTAAAGACTTTTTTGCGCTCCGGGGAGGCCTGGCAGGAGATTCTGACAGGTGCCCCGGACGTTGTGATTACCGATATCCGCATGCCGGGCATGTCGGGGCTGGAGCTTTTGGAAAAGGCGAAGACCTACAAGCTGGAGTGCCTGTTTGTAATCGTGTCCGCCTATGCGGAGTTTGAGTATGCCCAGCGGGCGCTGGAGGGGCAGGCCTTTGCTTATGTGCTCAAGCCCTTCGATAAGGAGAAGCTGGAGGAACTGGCACAGAGGCTCCGCAGGGAAGTGACTCAGAAATACTGTCAGGCCCTGAACCCCCTTATGCTGCGGGAGACCATGCATATCCTTTCGGGAGATGCGGGGAAAAAGCCGGCGGAAGCCCGCACCTTCAACCCCTGGTTTGAGGGCCCCTACCGCCTTTGCGCCGCTACGGCGGTGCCCCATGAGACGGAGCATGTCTGGTTCTCCGTATACGACGATTTGCATCTGGCGGTGCTTTCCGAGCAGGAGGCCCAGGAGGTGACGGAGGCCTGCGGCTTAAGCAGGGCAGGAGAAGGGGGGATTTTGGAGCCGGAAAAAATCTCTCAGGCATTGACGGCCCTGTATTCCCTGCGCTTTTACGGGGACAGCCGCCCTTGCCCCTACAAGGAGTCCGGTCTGCCGGAACAGCAGATTCTGGAGAATATGTGCGCCGCCGTAAAAAAGGGAGACGCCGCCGCCATGCGGGGGTGCATCGATCTATATGAGGCCTGCGTGCGGGACAGAAAGCCCATGGTGGACAGCATCACCGTGTTTTATAACCGCCTTTTGGACATCCTGCAGGAGAATCTCCCCCGGCAGGCTCTGCCCCAGGATCTGCACGGGTTCACCAACTGCTTCCAGATGTGCAACCTCTTCTATTCCGTAGACTTTTTCTTTGAGAACATTCGGGTGCTTCCCGAGCATCTTCTGGACTTCCACGGAAAGACGGAGGACAGCGGCAGCCTCATTGGGCGCATCGTCCAGTATGTGGACGGCCATTACAAGGAGCATCTGTCCCTGGAACTGCTGGCCAGCCGCTTTAATCTCAGCTTGTCCCACTTAAGCCGCCAGTTTAAAACGGAGACCGGTACCAGTTTCTCCAAGTATCTGACGGCCAAGCGCATTGCCTATGCGGCCTACCTGCTGGAGTATACCCAGCTTTCCATGACGGAGATCAGCGAGATGACCGGCTGGCAGGACGTGTTCTACTTCAGCAAGGTCTTTAAAAAGAGCTGCGGCGTCTCCCCCATGGGCTACAGAAAGGAGAAGCAGCGTGAATAAGGGACGAACCTCCATAAGCAGACTGATTTGGATGGTGTTCTGCTTCCTGCTGTTCATGCTGGTGGCACTGCTCATTGTGTCCTTTGTTTCCTATATCCACAATGCGGAGGAGACGGAGCGGGCTTGGTTTGAAAAGCAGTGGGACAGCTATGTCCAGCAGGTGCAAGGGGACATAGACAACGCCACGCAGACCCTCCTCTGGGTGGCGGGGAGCATGGAAAACGAGGAGGTTTTTAACGAAAATTACTACCAGCGCATGCTGGTTACACGGTATACGGAAGGACTGCTGGATAGAACTGCCGCCCTGTGGGAGCAGATAGACGCAGTCCTTATTGCCTTTCATGACAGCGATGTACTGCTGGAGATTCACTCCATGGAAGAAGGGGATTTTCTGCAGTTTCTCCATGTGTACGGCGGGAAAAACGCTCACCGTCTCAGCTCCGCCTCCCTCTTTCAAACGGAGGACGGCCGCTTCACCCACTTTTTGATGCAGGCGGAAGCCATTGTGTACAGCACCATGGGAAATGAACAGAATGTAGCGCTGGTGACCATGGCTCTGGATTTGGACTCCCTGCTGAAAAAAGATTTGGAGGCGGGGAATACGGTGCTTCTCTGCCGCGAGTACGGGGAACAGCTCATCCCCTTTTACAGTGCAGGGGAGGGCATGGAAAGCTGGAAGGAGACCATGGCCCTTGAGGACATTGCCCAAAAGGACACACTCCAAAAGGACGGCGTTACCTACAGGATGGCGGCGTCCGCCTTGGGATACGGCAATTTCTATATCGTATTTTTGTGCCCCCAGAACACGGCTTTGCATTGGGGGGACATGCTTTCCTACAGAACCTTTGCTGTGATTCTGGCCATTGTGGTGCTGACGGCTCTGTGCATTATCTATATTCTAAGGCAGGTGCATACCTCCTCCCGCAAGATCATCGGGGACATTGACCGCATTTCCGCAGGGGATCAGGACTATCGGCTGGAGGAGAACCCCCTGTCGGAATTCAGCCGCATCGCCCAGGCTGTCAACCACCTTTTGGACGAACTGCGGCGGAGCAACGACAGAAACTTGGTCATTCGGGAGGAGCTGTTCCAAAAGCAGCTTTTGCTGAAGGAGCGGCAGAATCTGGCG
>CAYUHW010000064.1:0-8169 GCA_964444605.1 uncultured Christensenella sp.
ACCGTGCCCTGCTGAAGAACGTGGAGACCGCCGCCGTCTTTGAAAAGAGCGAGGTCAAGGTGTGGGAGTGCCGGAACTGCGGTCATCTAGTAGTGGGTACCAAGGCTCCCGAAGTCTGCCCCGCCTGCAGCCATCCCCAAAGCTACTTTGAAGTAAGAGCGGAGAACTATTAATTCCCATACTCTGGCGCAAAACGGTTTAAATACGCATATAAAAGAAGGACGGCACCCCGTCCTTCTTGTTTTTTCAACGCAAAACCGCTCTTTTATGTGGGAAGCGTTTTTCCGTTGGTTTTCAACGGTACCGTTTTGCAGGCATGGGGCGGCGGGTTCGCTTTGCGAACCCATAGGCGCAGAGGGGGGAGCGTTCCGCTCCCCCCTCTGCGCCTATGGAAAGGGCTTCGCCCTTCCGCCGCCCCCCTGTCTTTTGTCTAAACCATTGGACATTTTCTGCCTTTTATACTATAATACAGCCAGCCGCAGAATTTATTTTATTCAGGAGGCATCCTATGGAACTGGTACACGATTATATGCTGCAGCCGGAGCTGCGCCAAGCTCTAAACAATCTGACACAGCAGGTCTTCGGCTTTGATTTTGAAAACTGGGTCGCCAAGGGCTATTTTCAGGGGGAGTACATCCCCTGGTCTTTGATGGACAAGGGGAAAATGGTCTGCAATATCTCCGCCAACGCCATGGAGTTTATGCAGAACGGACAGCCGCACCGCTACATTCAGCTTGGCACCGTCATGACCCACCCCGACTACCGAAACAAGGGGCTGGCCTCCTCCCTCATGCGCTACGTTCTCTCCATCTATGAGCCCGCTTGGGAGGGCATCTACCTTTTCGGCAACCTGGACGCTCTGGACTTTTACCGCAAGCTGGGCTTTTGTGAAATGACGGAGCACGTCCCCGCATTAAAGGAGGCGCATGTGCCTCTGCTGGGGCAGTCCCCCTCTTTCCGCCCCCTGCAAAAGGAGGAGGAAGGGGCCTACATGGACGCCCTTCGCCACGCCGCCGTTAATGCCGCACTGGAGCAGACCAACCGCTTCGGCCTTCAGCTTTTCTACACGGGGAACTTTGACAACGTGCGCTACTGCCCGGAGCTGGACTGCTACGCCGTCTGGGAGGAGGAAGACTCTCGCCTGACCCTCCAAAGCTTAATCTGCCGCCGCCCCCTGTCCCTAAAGGAGGTTCTGCCCCGTCTGCCCAAGGCTCATGCGCTTACTCTGGGCTTTACCCCCCTTTCGGCCGATGCCCACCTCTTCACCCTTACCCCCTATGACGGGGGCGATGACTACCGCCTCTTCTACCGGGGCAAGGCCCTGTCCTCCATCGCCGAAGAAAAGCTCCTTTTCCCCGCCCTCTCCCATGCCTGATCCCGCAAAAAGCAAAAGCCGGAACCATCCGGCTTTTTTCTTTGATTCCATCATGCCCCATCCGGACGGATTTCGGTAAAGGATTCCTGCACAATTTTAGTCGATTCAGTCCGAATGCACAGCATTCGGCAAGGTTGCGTGCCCTCAAAATGCATCGCAGGCGCATTTTGCCCCTTCGGGTCGGGGCGAATCCGTCTTGGCGCACAAAAAAACCACTCTAAAAGACGGCCTGACAGGATTCCTCTCGCCTGCGGGCTCGGTCAGGGCTCAGCTCTGGGGCTCCACCGGAGCCCCATTCACTCCTTCGCCCTTCGAATCCGTCTCGGCGCACAAAAAAACCACCCTAAAGGGTGGTTTTTGGCGCGCCTGACAGGATTCGAACCTGTGGCCTACCGGTTCGTAGCCGGGCACTCTATCCGCTGAGCTACAGGCGCATTTCCGGAACACTTGCATATTATAGCCATGTTCACAGAAAAAGTCAAGGGGTATTTTCCCTTCTTTTAAAAAAATTTTCTGCCGCCCTCATTCATTAAAAGGCAGGGTGCCCCCGGTAGTCTCCACCCGCAGAATCCCTGCGTTTTTTATGAGGCGGGAACAGATCAGGCAGGGCTCCGGTGCAGGCAGGGGCTGTCCGTTTTCACAGCCGAAAAGATACAAGGTGGAACCCAGCATCTCCTTTCGGCTGGCGGAGATAATGGCATTGCATTCGGCGTGAACCGCCACGCACTTTTCGTACTGCTCCCCGTGGGGGATGCCGTGGGCTTCCCGCCAGCACTGCCCCACATCACAGCAGTTGTCCTCGCCTCTGGGGGCGCCGTTATAGCCCGTAGCCACGATTTCGTCGTTCTTCACGATGACCGCCCCGTACTGCCGCCGCAGGCAGGTGGAACGCTGCGCCACCGCCGACGCTATGTTCAGATAATACTCCTTTTTGCTGACCCGTTCCATGCTTCTCTCCTTTATCTTCAGTCTTTCCCTTATGCGCCCAGCAGTTCCATGGCCCCCAGCACCGTGGCGGCGGAGGCATCTGCGGCGGCCTGCTCAAAGGCATCGTAGGAAGCGGCGGCCGTGCCGTCGGCCAGGTCGGAGATGGCCCGAATCACCGCAAAGGGCACGTTGCCAAGAGCCGCCACCTGGGCGATGGCGCCGCCCTCCATCTCGGCCGCCAGTGCCTGAAATTCTCCGTAAATATCGGCCTTTTTCTCTGCACCGGAGATAAACTGATCCCCCGTGGCAATAAGCCCCCCGTGGAGCTTCTCCTTCCCCAGCACCCCTTCGGCGGCTTTGGTTACGGCCTCGGCCACCCGTGCATCGGCTTTAAACACCGTAGGCTCCTTCTCGTGGCTTCTGTCCCCCAGATTCCCCCTTGCATATCCGAAGGCGGAGATATCATAGTCGTGCTGTACCAGCCCCGTGGCCACCACAATGTCCCCTACGTGAAGCCCCGGCCCCACGCCCCCGGCAATGCCCGTGTTGATCAGGGCGGCGGGGTCGAAGCGGTCGATTAAAATCTGAGCGCAGCGGGCGGCGTTGACCTTGCCGATGCCGCACTTTACCAGCACGGCAGGCTGTCCCTTCAGCTTTCCCGTGTAAAAGGTCAGCCCGCAGAAGCTTTCCGCCTGCTTTTCCTCCAGAGCCCCCAGCAAAGTCACCAGCTCGCTGTCCATGGCGCCGATAATGGCAATGGGTTTATTGTGCATAGTCCATCTTCTCCTCGCTCCAATTTTGCAGTACCTGCAGCATCTTCCATGCTTCCTCCCTGGCCTTGGGCAAATCGTGCTCCAAATAATTCCCGCACTCCCAACGCTTGTTCCCGGGAATCTCCCCCTCAAAGGCGGCGGCAAAGGCCAGCCCCTCCTTTGTTAGCTCTATGACCTCTTTGCGGCATACGGTGTCACGCAGCAAAAGATAAAAGCCCGTTCGGCAGCCCATGGGGCCTACATAGACCACATCCTTGCCCCGAGGGCTGTTTCTGAAAAAGGTGGCCAGCAAGTGCTCCAAAGTGTGCATGGCGCCTATATTCAGGTAGTCCCCGCCGTTGGGCTTTTTCATGCGCAAGTCGTAGCTGATTACGTCTCCGTCGATTCTGGAAACATACAGCCCCCTGTCCAGCACATCGTGGTTTACCGTAAAGCTGGCGATGGTCTTCATCCCCGTTTCACTCCTTCCGAAAAACTTTTCCAATCCTATACAGCATACCACATCCGCCGCCGCTTTACCAGTCCCGCCGGGTCTTGTTTTTCATGAAAATATGCCTTTTCATGTGCCGTTTCTGCGTTTTCTCCCTTCCCTTTTTCCTGAAAAGCTGATATACTCTTAAACCATGAACACGAAAAGCAACAAAAAAACCGAAACCCTCCGGCTTTCCGAAAGCTGGAAGAAAAAGCTGACCCAGCTTACGGGGCAGTGGCATTGGAAGTCCGAGCTTCTCACCCTGCTGACCATCTTCTCCATGATCACCATTCAGTGCATCGCCGTCAACGGCCTCTACAAGCCCAACGGCCTGATCAGCGGCGGCCTTACGGGCGTAGGCATGCTGGTGGAATACATTACGGGCTTCCCCTCCTGGCTGACCATTCTGCTTCTGAACATCCCTCTGTTCATTTTGGCCATCCGGAAGCTCCACTTTAAGTTCACCCTGTACACCATCATCGCCAGCCTGTACTTCTCCGCCGCCATGGCCTTTACCGCCGATGTGCGCCTGCCCTTTGACTTTACGGAGCCCCTGTCCCGGCTGACCAGCTCCCTTATGGGGGCCGTTATCTGCGGTGCGGTGGCCGCCCCCATTGTCATTCGGGGGGCTTCCACGGGAGGCATGGACATTTTGTCCCTGGTGCTCTCCAAGCGCTTCTCCTTCCCCATGGGCACCATCAGCTACGCCTTCAACATCCTCATTACCGGCGCTCTGGCCTTTGTTCGGGGACTGGACACCGCCGCTTTGGCCATGCTGGTCATGTTCGTCTCCAGCATGGTGCTCAACAACGTCCTTCAGGGCTTCAACCGCACCAAGACCCTGTTCATTATCTCCGACCGCTGGGAGGAGATTGCCCCCCACATCATGCAGGAAGTACACCGAGGGGTCACCCTCATTCCCGCCAAGGGAGCCTACACGGGACAGGACAGAACCCTGGTCTATGTCATCGCCCGCACCATGGAGCTGGCCGCCATCCGCCGGATTGCTCTGGAGATTGACCCCAAGGCCATGCTCTCCATCATCGACACCCGCGAGGTGGTGGGGCGGGGCTTCACCCCCAACAATTAAGTTTCCCCATAAACCCTTTTCCCCGTCACCGGGGCAAATAATATATTTCTCATTCGGCCTTCGCTCCTCTTGCAGGAAGCGGAGGCCTTCTCTATAATGAGAGTGCCTCCCTTGGGAAGGTGAAGAATCGAAAATTATAATTGAGGGGTTATAATGTCATTTCTTGAAAAACTTTTGGCGGTCAACCATACCGTAAATACCATCGCCTGGGTGTACATTCTGCTGGGCTGTGTGTTCGTGGGGGGAATCTTTCTCACCGTTCGCTGCAAGTTTCTCCAGTTCCGCAAGCTGGGCTACATCCTGCGCAACACCCTGGGCAGGCTCTTTGAAAAGAATCAGGCCGGGGAGGGGGCCGTTACCCCCTTTCAGGCGGTGACCACGGCGCTGGCCGCCACCGTAGGCACGGGCAGCATCGTAGGCACCTGTCAGGCCATTGCCATGGGCGGCTACGGGGCCGTATTCTGGATGTGGATGGCCGCCCTGCTGGGCATGATCGTCAAGTTCTCCGAGGTCACTTTGGCCGTGCGCTTCCGCCGGCGGGACAAGGCGGGGGACTGGGTCGGGGGCCCCATGTACTATATTGAAAACGGCATGGGCAAAAAGTGGCATTGGCTGGCCGTATCCTATGCGGTGCTGGGGGCCGTGGCCTCCTTCGGCGTAGGCAACCTCAGCCAGGCCAACTCCATTGCCGGCTCCGTAATCGTGGCCGTGCAGGCCTTTACCCCCATGAGCGGGGAAGCTATCGCCGTTACCAACTGGTGCATCGGCCTTGTGCTGGCGGTGCTTACGGCTCTAAGCCTCTTCGGCGGCATCAAGCGCATCGGCGCCGTAACGGAAAAGCTGGTGCCCGTTATGAGCATATTGTATCTGGTGTTCACCTTAACGGTTCTTTTCGGCAACATCACCCGCATTGGGGACTGCTTTGTGAAGATCTTTGCCGCCGCCTTTGCCCCCAAGGCCGTTTTGGGCGGTGCGGCAGGCATCGCCCTGAAGGAGGCGGTGGTCTGGGGTCTTCGCCGCAGTGCCTTCTCCAACGAAGCCGGCCTTGGCTCCGCCGCCATTGCCCATGCGGCTTCCGACACAAAGAGCCCCGTGGAGCAGGGCTTCTACGGCATCTTCGAGGTGTTTTTGACCACCATCGTCATCTGCACCCTGACGGCGCTGACGGTCATTGTCAGCGATGTCCCCGTGGCCTTCGGCGTAAAGCCCGGCACGGAGCTGGTCACCGCCGCCTTTGCCACGGTCTTCGGGCAAAAGCTGGCCTCCCTGTTTGTGGCCGTTGCCATTATCTTCTTTGCCTTCTCCACCATTCTGGGCTGGGCCCTTTACGGTGCCCGCTGTGCCCAGTTCCTTTTGGGCACCAAGGGCTACAAGGTCTATCAGGTTCTCTTTGTGCTGGTGGTGGTGCTGGGGGCCGTGGCCTCTCTGGATGTGGTGTGGGATCTGGCAGACACCTTCAACGGCCTCATGGCCATCCCCAACTTCATCGCCCTCTTTGCCCTCTCGGGCACCGTGGCAAAAATGGTGCAGGAGCAATTTTCCAAAGACCCCCTGCCGCCCATAGCCCAAAACAAATAATCCCATTGCCTATACCGGGGACGGAAGCTTCCGCCCCTTTCTTTTTCCCCCGCCCAAGTTTTCCTTGCCATTTTGGACGCCATGCTATATTATAGAAAAGGTTTGCGCATGGGCGCAGACGGCGGAGGAAACGAGTATGAAGATTCACGGCTTGCAAAAGATGACCCTGCTGGACTATCCCGGCAAGGTGGCCTGCACCGTTTTTTTGGGCGGATGCGACTTCCGCTGCCCCTACTGCCACAACGCCGAGCTTTGGAACGGCCTCTGCCCGCCCCTTATGGAGGAGGAAGAGCTTCTGGCCTTTTTGCAAAAGCGCCGGGGCCTTCTGGACGGCGTAGCCCTTACGGGGGGCGAACCCCTGCTGCAAAAGGAACTGCCCTCCCTCCTTGCCCGCATTCGGGCCATGGGCTTTTCCGTGAAGCTGGACACCAACGGCACCCACCCGGAGCGCCTGCGCACCCTCATGGAGGAGGGGCTGGTGGACTATGTGGCCATGGACATAAAGAACAGTCAGGAAAAGTACGCAGAGACCGTGGGGCTTCCCCATCTAGACTTAGCCCCCGTAAAGGAAAGCGTGTCTTTTCTCTTGGAGGGGCGGGTTCCCTACGAATTCCGCACCACCGTTTGCAAGGAACTGCATAAGGATGCAGACATCCTCTCCATTGCCCAATGGATTCAGGGGGCCTCTGCCTACTATATTCAGCCCTTTATTGACCGGGACACCGTCCCCTGCCATACCCTCCATGCGCCGGAAAAAACCGCCCTCAAGGGCTTTATTTCCATAGCCGCCCCCTATGTCTCCCTTGTATCCCTTCGGGGGGAGTCCTTATAACGCATATTCTCTATGCAAGCCGCATAAATACTATATGTTGTGGTTTTGTGAACATCTTGCCCCACATATTGACAAAGGGCACAAGATGTGGTATCTTCTCTTTGCTGCGATTTTTGAAGTTTTTCGTCCCAAAGGGGCGTGTCGCAATATTTATCAGACTTTCAGGAGGTTTTTATGTACCGAGTTATCAAGCGTGACGGCCAGTTGGTGGAGTTCAACATTACCAAGATCAGCGCCGCCATGGGCAAGGCCTTCGATGCATTGCACAAGCAGTCTCATCCCAGTGTGCTGGACTTGCTGGCTCTGCGTGTAACGGCAGACTTTGAAAACAAGATCAAAGACGACTGCATTGCCGTAGAGGACATTCAGGACAGCGTGGAGAAGGTGCTCTCTCAGGCTGGCTATGAGGATGTGGCCAAGTCCTACATTCTCTACCGCAAGCAGCGTGAGAAGATCCGCAACGTCAACTCCACCCTGCTCAACTACAAGGATCTGGTGGACAACTACCTGCAGATCAACGACTGGCGGGTAAAGGAGAATTCCACCGTCACCTACTCCGTAGGCGGTCTTATTCTCTCCAACTCCGGCGCCATCACTGCCAACTACTGGCTTTCCGAAATCTATGACAGCGAGGTAGCCGAAGCTCACCGCTCCGCCGCCCTCCATCTCCACGATTTGAGCATGCTCACGGGCTACTGCGCAGGCTGGAGCCTGAAGCAGCTCATTCAGGAGGGTCTTGGAGGCATCCCCGGGAAGATTACCTCCGCTCCCGCCAGCCACCTTTCCACCCTGTGCAACCAGATGGTCAACTTCCTGGGCATCATGCAGAACGAGTGGGCAGGGGCTCAGGCCTTCTCCTCCTTCGACACCTACCTGGCTCCCTTTGTAAAGGTGGATAACCTTAGCCAGAAGGAAGTCAAGCAGTGCATCCAGAGCTTTATCTTCGGCGTCAACACCCCCAGCCGCTGGGGCACCCAGGCGCCCTTCTCCAACATCACCCTGGACTGGACGGTGCCCAAGGACCTGGAGAACCTGCCGGCCATCGTAGGCGGCAAGGAGATGGACTTTACCTATGGAGACTGCAAGAAGGAAATGGACATGGTCAACAAGGCCTTCATCGAC
>CAYUHW010000065.1:0-8118 GCA_964444605.1 uncultured Christensenella sp.
GGTGGGGGAGTAATCCTTATCCGACTTGTTCAAGGTCACAAAAAAGATATCCAGCCCTTTTTCGGGCAGCCGTTTTACCCCCTCCCGTACGTTGGAGGGGTTTTTGTAATCCATGGCGGCCAGAAGCTGATCCCGGGTATAGGTGCAGTGTAAATCCAAGGGACAGGCAAAGCCCAAATCCACGGCCTCGTCAATAAAGTCGATTTGGCTGTACCGATAGCGGAGCAGCTC
Source organism: uncultured Christensenella sp. (assembly GCA_964444605.1). GTDB lineage: Bacteria > Bacillota > Clostridia > Christensenellales > CAG-138 > RUG472. Next base: position 232 of record CAYUHW010000065.1, read on the forward strand.
CAGCAATTCTCCCAAGAGCACGGTGCTGTCGGAGAGAGCGTACAGGTTGTCCAGCACCTCGTCGCTGTCCCAGCTTTCCGCCGTCTTGTTCCAGATGGTGATGTAGAACATCTGGAGCATGCGCTGTTCCAAAGGAGAGAGGGCGGAGAAGTTTACGTTGTCCAGGCGGGGAAGCAAATCCAGCAAAAAGGAAATCCACCGACGGGAATCCGTTACCGCAAAGCGGGCTAAAGCCTTGGTCATAAGAGGCTCCAGGGGCTCGGAGAACTCCTCCTGCACCCCTGCCCTCACGCACAGGCGGGAGAAGGAGATATGTTTATAGAGGGAACGGGGGTCCAGATGCTCATGCCGCAGAAAGTTTTCCAGGGTAAGGGGCAGTCCCGTATCCTCCGTAAAGGAGGCGGCCTTGGCGGCAAGGGCGGAGGTGCTTCCTAAAGCCCAGCGCAGATTTTCCAGAATGTATCCTGCGGCCTTTTTCTCCAATTGGATGTAACAGCCCTTGGGAACGGAAATAAATCCCTCCTTCAGCTCCTTTGCAATACTGCGGGAGGTGTTTGTCAGCAGGGCGGCGAATTTGTCCTCAAAGCTGTACTTTTTGTTTGCTTGCCCGATGAAGTCCAGCACCGTCAGGCAGTCCTTGCCCTCTGCCAGTCTTAGTCCCCGCCCCAATTGCTGAAGGAACACGGTCAAGGACTCCGTGGGCCTTAAAAACAGCACGGTGTTGATTTGAGGGATGTCTACGCCCTCGTTGTAAATATCCACTACAAAGAGAAACCGCACTTCTCCTGACAAAAGCCGCTCTTTGGCGGACAGGCGCTCCTCCTGCGTGGATTCCCCGGTTACGCACAGAGAGGGGATGCGGCAGCGGTTGAAATGCTGGCACATAAAGGCGGCATGGGCTACGGAAACGCAGAAACCCAGCCCCTTAACCTCGTCAATGTCCGTTACATACCGCAAAAGGGAGTTGACCACCAAGTCTGCACGGCGGAGGGCGGCGGCACCGCTGAGGGTGTACACATCGGACAGCTCTCCTTTGTCGTACCCGCCGGCGCTCCATTTGAGGGTGCTTAAGTCTACAGTGTCCGTTACGCCGAAATACTGGAAGGGGCACAGGAGCTTGCGGTCAATGGCTTCCGGCAGGCGAATTTCCGCCGCTATGCGGTTGTGAAAATAGGACAGAATGCTTTTGCCGTCCATGCGCTCGGGAGTAGCCGTTAAGCCCAGCAGAATCTGAGGCCGATAATAGGACAGGAGCTTTTGGTAGGTGGGGGCGGCGGCGTGGTGAAACTCATCCACAATGATGTAGTCATAGTAGTCCGCCGTGGTTTTGGAGGAAAAATTTTGAGAGTTAAAGGTTTGAATGGAGAGAAACAGCCTGTCAATGCTTTCAGGGCGGCTACTGCCGGTAAATAGCTCTCCGAAGTTGGCATCCTTCATGACCCCTCGGAAGGTGTACAGGCTTTGCCTGAGAATCTCTTCCCTGTGGGCTACGAAGAGAAGGCGGCAGGGCCTTTTGGGATGCTCATTGCAAAAACGGCGGTAATCCAAAGCGGAGATTACGGTCTTGCCTGTGCCGGTAGCGGCTACCAGCAAATTGCGGGTATACCCCCGCACCTTGCGCTCTGCGTCCAGCTTATCCAAAATCTCCTGCTGATAGGAGTAGGGGGTGATGTCCAGGGTGTAGGCCTGGGGATTGTTGCTGTCAAAGTACTTTTCCGCCTTCAGCGCCAGAGACAAGCGGTCCCTTTGCTCCTGCGTGTAAAGCTCAAACTCCTTGGAATTCCAGTAGCTTTCGAAGGTGGCGGCAATCTTCTCCATGGTTTCGGGCAGATCTTTCTTGGCCACCTTCACGTTCCACTCCAGCCCGCTGGAAATGGCCGCGCCGGACAGATTGGAAGAGCCCACGTAGGCGGTGGTGAACCCGGTGTCCCGATAAAACACATAGGTCTTGGCGTGCAGGCGGGTGCGGGCGGTATCGTAGCTGATTTTGATGCAGGTGTTGGGCAGCATGGACAGCTCCTCCACCGCTTTTATGTCCGTGGCGCCCATGTAGGAGGTGGTAATGATGCGCAGTTGTCCCCCCTGTTCCGTGAAACTGCGCAGTTCCTCCATAATCAGCCGCAGACCGCTCCATTTAATAAAGGAAACCAGCATGTCGATTCTGTCGGCGGAGGCGATTTCCTTTTTCAGCTCCGAATACATTTGGGGCTCGTGAATGGCGCCGGTAAACAAAGAGCTTTGGGCTATGGAAGTTTGAGGGCGCTGCAGGGCGGAGGCGTTTTTTCCTACGGCCAGCAAGGGATCCTTTTCCTGCAAAAGCGCCAGAAGCTGCCGTGCCTGGTAATCCACATCCATGCTGGAAAAATCAGCTTCCCGAGTGGTGTTTTGCACCAAGGCAATGATTTGATTGACCAATTCCACCTGGGCAGAAACGTCCCCTCCCTTGTCCAGCAGGGCGTCCAGTCCCTTGTGCACCACTTCTCCTGCGTATTTGGACAAAATTTTGGAAGCCTCCGCTTCGTCAATGGGGGCAAGGGCTTTGCGGGCTTCCGGAATCTCCGCAAGCTCTTGGCACAGGCGGCGGTTGATGACCTGCTCATATACTCCGTGGTGCAGCATGGCAATCTCCTTAAAAATGCTTGGAATAGCAAATTGGGTATATAAACAGTATACCCTTGTTTGCCTTTGGGATCAAGGCATCTTATGAAAGAGAGGGGGAGATGCAGGGGATTTCTTTTCCTTTGCTGTTGCCATGGGGGCGGGGGTGTGATACAATGCCCGTAGAGTTTTGAATTTTGTTTTGGAGGTTATTGCCATGTCTAAAAACCTGACTCCCCATATCGGCTGTGCGCCGGAAGATTTTGCCAAGACCGTGCTTATGCCCGGAGATCCCCTGCGTGCCAAGATGATTGCGGAAACCTTTCTTACGGATGCCAAGCTGGTGAACAACATCCGCGGCGTTCAGGGCTACACCGGGTACTACAACGGCAAGCGGGTCTCCGTTATGGCCAGCGGCATGGGTATGCCCTCCATCGGCATCTATTCCTATGAGCTTTTTAACGTGTTCAATGTGGAGAGCATCATTCGGGTGGGCTCCGCCGGCGGTCTGAACAGGGATCTGAAGCTCTTTGACATCGTGCTGGCCCAGGGTGCCTGCACCAACTCCAACTATGCCCATAACTTTGCCCTCCCCGGCACCTTTGCCCCCATTTCCGATTTCGGCATGCTGCGCAAGGCCGCTCAGACTTGCGAGGACATGAAGCTGCCCTACAAGGTGGGCAACGTGCTTTCCTCCGACACCTTCTATAACGACGCCACCGATCAGACCCTGTGGGGGAAGATGGGGGTCATGGCGGTAGAGATGGAAGCCGCCGCTCTGTACATGAACGCCGCCCGTGCGGGAAAGAAGGCGCTGTGCATCTGCACCATTTCCGACCTGATTTTCAGCGGCGAGGAGACCACCCCCGAACAGCGGCAGAACGCCTTTACGGATATGATGAAGGTAGCTTTGGAAGTGGCCGAAGCGTAAGGGACAAGCGTATATATAGAAAGAAGCAGGAACGCCCTGCTTCTTTTTTTGAGCGGGAGCAAAGGCGGGGGCGGCGGGTTCGCACAGCGAACCCTTAGGCGCAGGGGGAGCGGTACGCTCCCCCCTGCGCCTAAGAGAAAGGCTTCGCCTTTCCGCCGCCCCCTTGACAAAAATGCAGTTTTCCTTTATACTTTTTGCCAATGTATACACAGGAGGTGAGACCGTCCCCATGGACGCCGACAGTAGCAGCGGCATAATTCCCAAACGAACCATACCCGGCAGGGCAGAGATAGACGCAGGGTGCCATCCGTGCCGCCTTTAGGGCGGGGGAGAGGCGGCCTGCCTTTTTGTGTCCGAATTTTCCAAACAAAGTGAAGCAAGAAAGCGTAATGTAGAAAGAGGTATCGTATTTTGTCCGATTCATTGGGAATTTTATTGATTGTACAGGTGATTCTCATCGCCTTGAACGCTATCTTCGCCTGTGCGGAGATTGCCGTGTTGTCCATCAGCGAGACCAAGCTGGAGAAAATGGCCGCCCAAGGGAACAAGAAGGCTCGGCGGCTGAGAAAACTGACGGAGGAGCCTGCCCGCTTCCTCTCCACCATTCAAATTGCCATCACCCTGTCCGGGTTCCTGGGCAGTGCTTTTGCCGCCGACGGCTTTTCCGGGCCCCTGGTGGATTGGCTCATCAATCTTGGGGTAACCATATCGAGAAACACCCTGGAAACTCTGGCGGTTATCCTGATCACCCTGATTCTCTCCTACTTCACCCTGATTTTCGGGGAGCTGGTGCCCAAGCGGGTGGCCATGAAGAAGCCCGAGGCCGTGGCGCTGGCCATCTCCGGCCTGCTCTTAGGCATCTCCAAGCTCTTTAAGCCCGTGGTGTGGCTGCTGTCCGTTTCCACCAACGGCGTACTGCGGCTCTTGGGCATGGATCCTCACGAAGAGGAGGAGGAAGCCAGCGAGGAAGAAATCCGCATGCTGGTGGAGGCCGGCGGGGAGAAGGGCACCATCGACAAGGAGGAGCAGACCTTCATCCAGAACGTCTTTGAGTTTGACGATTTGACCGCCGGAGAGATTGCCACCCACCGTACGGACGTGGACATTCTCTGGCTGGAGGATGGGGACGACCGCTGGGCGGAGACCATCCACGAAACCCGCCACACCCTGTTCCCGGTGTGCGGGGAGACGGCGGACGATGTGGAGGGCATTCTCAATGCCAAGGACTATTTCCGCCTGAAGGATACCCAGCGGGAAACCGTGCTCAAGGAGGCCGTGCGGGAGGCCTATTTTGTGCCCGAAACCGTAAAGGCCGACGTGCTTTTTGCCAACATGCGCAAAGAGCATCAGTCCATGGCCGTGGTGCTGGACGAGTACGGCGGCATGGTGGGCATTGTGACCCTCAACGATTTGCTGGAGGAGCTGGTAGGCGAGCTGGTCAGCGAGCCTTCCCAGCAGGACGATCCAGAGCCCCATTTGGAAAAGACGGAGGATGGATTGTGGAAAATCTACGGCAACGTGACTTTGCGGGACATGGAGGAGGCCATGGCCATTGAGCTGGGGGATACGGAGTACGACACCCTGACGGGGCTGGTCTTTGATGCCCTTGGCACCGTCCCAGATGAAGACGAGGTGCCTTTGAAGCTGGATTTGCCCCAGATGATGATTGAGGTGACCAAGCTTGCTGACCATCAGGTGGAGGAAGCCTGCATCCGTCTAAAGCTTCCCGCCCCTGCGGCCGAGGACTAACTTACTTATTTATATGGAGCCCTTCCGGGCTCTTTTTTGTTTGCAAAAAGGGGGGACGGGCGCATTTTGCGCCGTTTTTTGTATAATGAGGGGAATCAGGTTAAGGAGGAAAAGTATGTACTGCAACAAATGCGGGAAGGAAATCCCGGATCAAACTCAATTTTGCAATTTCTGCGGGGCTAAGCAGAACCCAGGACAGCCCCAGCAGCCGTCCAAGGCATCCGCCCCTGCGCAGAAGAAAACCGGCTTGGGCGCAACCATTTTGCTCATTGTAGCGGTGGCCATCGTCATTATCGCCGTCAGAGGCTGTTTCTTTGACAAGGGCAGTTCCAATACCGCTTCCACCAATACTTCTGCCAATACTTCCGGCCAGTCTTCCTCCGTTTCCGATTCCTCCGGGACGGCCGGGTCTACCATCGATTTAACTTCCTCCTGTGCCTACGGCGCCCTCTATGAAAATGATTACCTGATTTACGGCGCCGCCCGGCTGTATCTTCCTTCTTACGAGACGCTCCTTCCCGGCGAGGGGAATGAGACGGATTATCTGATGTATTGGGATCAGTCCCGCATTTTTAACGCCAATATGCAGTTGGAAATCGGCGGCGTATCCTACAGCGGCACCGCCGAAGAGGGTATGCTGTCCTCGGTGCAGAGTTTGTTTTCCGATGCTTCCATGGTCAAGTTTGAAAAGACTCGGGTCAACGGTTTTCAGGTCGTCCGCTATATTATTGCATGCACCAACGTCAACGGCGAAGAGCAGTATCTGGGCGAAATGATTATCTTCCCCGAAGACCCTGCCTATGAGACCATCCGCTTCGGCATGGTGACCGCCAAGGACGAAGGCTATAGCTGCATCAACCAGACCTTTGACACGCTGGAGATTTCCTCCGACTTCATCCTCACCTATGAGGACACTCAGACCATGGGCGTAGGCCGTATTACCGTAAAATAAGGAGAATAGTATGGTTATCTGGTATAAAAATTCTTTTCTTGCTTCCGTTCTCAGCATGGGCGGCTGCGCCCTCATCATTGCGGCCATCGGTGAGATGATTTCCGGCAGCGGCGAGCTTTCCGGCGGCAGCGCCTTTTTGGCCATCGGAATCGGCGTGGCTTTGGCCATTCTGGGCAAAAAGGTTAGCGACAACAAGGCGAAAAAAGCAGGAGCAGGAACAGCAGGAGAAGCTGAAGCAGGAGCGTTTGCGCCGGCAGAAGATTGAGGAGCTCCAGCGGCAATTGCAGGAATTGCAGAACCAGTCTGGGGGGAACCCCACCGTTGTGCCTGTGAAGCCCGCAAGCGAACCTGCCCGCACGCAAACAACCCAGTCCTCTCAAACCCTTGTCTGCTCCAAGTGCGGCAAGGTAAACGTGGGGGAAAGCCAGTTTTGCGGGGGCTGCGGACAGCGGCCCCAAGCCCTGGATTGAAATTCCGCTGACGGCCGTTGCCGACTGCGGCGTGCAGAACGACAAGGAGTTTTTCATCATAGCCGACCAGACCTATGTGCTGAAAAATAAGGGCTATGAGAAGGTGCTCCCCAATCTGGTGGCTACCGCCAAGCGGAACAGCCGCTGACCCCCTCTATTACACAACTGCATCCATAAAACAAAAGAGCCCCTGGGGGCTCTTTTGCATAGGAAGAAACCGAGGACAAGGTGAGGGGACCTTGCCCGGGAAAATGGCTTAAGGGGTGAATTAAAATACAAAAAGAGCCCCAAAGGGGGCTCTTATCTTTTTACTTGCGCAGAAAAGCAGGGATGTCCAGCTTGTTGGCGGGACGGTTGGTGTAATCCCGACGGATGTTCTCCTCGGTGAAGGTGCTCTCCTTGGACTCCTTGCGCACTACGGGGGGCTCCACAGGGTCGTTCTGGAGCTGGGCGTAGGGGCGGGCGCTGAAGGCATTCTCCACAGGGTTGGGAATGTTGGCCGCCTGATAGGGACGGGGCGGAACGGGGGCAGCCTGACGGGGAGCCGCCTGAGGCTCCTGGGTGCCGAAGACCAAAGGATCGCTTCCCTGCTGCTGGTTGTCCACCTTGTCAAAGCCGGTGGCGATGACGGTGATCTTGATGGCATCGCCCATGCTCTCGTCGATGTCCGCACCGAAGATGATGTTGGCATCGGGATCGGCGGCTTCCTGAATAAGCTCGGCGGCTTCGTTGACCTCCATGAGGTTCAGGTCGGGACCGCCGGTGATGTTCATCAAAATACCCTTGGCGCCGGCAATGCTGGTCTCCAGCAAGGGGCTCTCCACGGCCTGCTTGGCGGCTTCCAGGGCACGCTTTTCGCCGCAGGCGGTGCCGATGCCCATGTGGGCAAGACCCTTTTCCTTCATGATGGTCTTTACGTCGGCAAAGTCCAGGTTGATCATGGCGGGCACGGCGATCAGATCGGAGATGCCCTGAATACCCTGACGCAGTACATCGTCGGCCATGCGCAGTGCATCGGGAAGGGTGGAGCGGCCGGCCAGGGTGATGAGCTTGCTGTTGGGGATGGTAATGAGGGTGTCTACGGCGGGCTTCAGGTTCTCAATGCCGCTTTCGGCGTTGTTCATGCGGATGCGGCCTTCAAAGGTGAAAGGCTTGGTGACCACGCCTACGGTGAGGATGCCCATTTC
>CAYUHW010000066.1:0-8091 GCA_964444605.1 uncultured Christensenella sp.
GCGCCGCACGGCTGCAGATGCCGGGGTATACGCTGATTCCCAGAAGCAAAACTGAAAATGATGTGCTCTTTTCTGCGGAAACAGACTGCCTTTTTATGGCAGATTACATGGAGAAGTCCCAAGCTTTTTCTTTCGAAGAAATCACTCAGGACGATTTCACAAAAATCTTTCAAAATACAGTACCCAATGTAAGCCGGGTTGATTTTAAGAAGTATACGGTGGACGGTTATCCGGTGATACGATTTTGCACTCAAGGCACCACGGACAACGATGAAATATGCATGGCAGTGCTGATGATTATGCCTGAAACGGTGTCGAAGGGAGCCATTTACTTGATGCTGTTAGGGGGATCGGAGGCAGAGGACTATATTCAGGGAGTTTTGGACACGCTGGAGATTTCTTCCGATTTTGCCCCCTCCTATGAAGATACGGGGATCAAAGGAACCAAGCGCATTACGCAAAAATAAAGGGCGGCATAGAGCTGCATTTATGGAGAAGCTGTAGGGGCGGCGGAAGGGCGAAGCCCTTCCCTTAGGCGCAGGGGGGAGCAAAACGCTCCCCCTGCGCCTAAGGGTTCGCAAAGCGAACCCGCCGCCCCGCCCCCTTACAGTTTACACTCCGTTCATAGAATCCTAATTCTTTTTTTATCCACGGCCCAGGCGGCTGTGGTATACTGGGGGAAACTGTATTTCTTCTTAAAGGAGAGGGACATGGCGGAAAACGGAAATTACGGCTACATTATGCTGGGAGTGTTTTTAATCCTGTGCGGCATTTACCTGCTGGACTGCTTGTTTAGGCGGCAGGAAGTGCGCTTGGGGGATAAAACCCTCTCTTTTTTGCACCATGGGGGCATGGAGCTGGTGCTGTTTGCAGGCTCCTTTCTGATCTTCTTCTTTTTAAACAACCATAAGTACGTATATTACAACAACTACAGCTACCTGTCCGAGGCGCTGCTGAAGGGGCATCTGTATGTGGACGGTATGCCGGCGTATCTGGAGTCCGTGGACTTCGGCGGCCACACCTACATGCACTTTGCCCCGGGCCCCAGCCTTTTGTGCCTGCCCTTTGTGGCCATCTGGGGGGTGGAGGGCTTTAACATCGCTTGGCTGTCTACGCTTTTGGGGGCGGGAAACTCGGTTCTGTTCTATCGGGTCTTTCATCACATGGGCATCGGCCGCAATATGCGGGAGCGGTTCTGGTGCACGGTGCTGGCAGTCTTCGGCACCACCCATTGCTTCTTGGCGTCCATCGGCCATAGCTGGTTCCTGGGCCATGTGTCCGGCTGGTTCTTCCTGCTCTTGGGCATGGCCTTTCTCACCAAGGAGACAAAGCGTCCGGGACTGAGCCTGTTTTTGTCCGGGCTCTTTTACGGCCTTTCCGTCACCTGCCGCATGTCCAACCTTCCCGGCGCCGTATTCTTCTTTGGCTATATCCTGCTGAAAAAGGAGAAAAAGCAGTGGCTCAAATCCCTGCTTTTGTTCTGCGCAGGCGCCGCCGTCTTCGGGGGCATGTACATGCTCTTTGACTATGTGCGCTACGGCACCATTATGGATCAGGGGTACAACCTGACTCATTTGAAGGATCTTTATCGGGACATGTACAACCGGCTCCAGACCCTTCCCGCCCAGGAGCAGCTTGCCTTTTTGAAGGAGTGCGAAAAGACCGTAGGCGGCCCCCTGTCTTTGAGCCATGTAAAGTACAACCTGTACTCCATCTTCCTGCTTATGCCGGAGTTCTCCTCCGCTTATCCCTATATTATCCCCACCATGGCGGGGGTGTGTTTGACCTTCACTTCCCCAGCCCTGTACTTTGCCGCGAGAGCCGGGTTTAAAAAGAACCGCCTGTGCTGGTGGATGCTGGGGGCCATGGTGCTGTGCGCCCTGCCCTTTCTTATGAACTACGGCAACGGCTTTGCCCAGTTCGGTATGCGCTACGCCATGGACTTTTTGCCCTATACTCTCCTGCTGGCGGCCATGGGTCTGACCCGCAGGGAGATGAAGGGCTGGAAGGTGGCGCTGATTCTGCTGTGCGTGCTGGTGAACGTGTGGGGGCCTGTCTATTGGAACTGCTTCTATTTGTCCTAAATCCCTTTTTGCAACCAAAAGTAGCGGAATACTTGCTGGAAAAACGGCTTTTTCTGCTCTATACTGAAGAAAAAGAAAACGGAAAGGCGGAACGGATATGGACATAGGCGAAAAAATCAAAGCCCTGCGGGAGCGGCGGGGGCTCAGTCAGGAAGCGCTGGCGGAGGCTTTAAACGTGTCCCGGCAGGCGGTGACCAAGTGGGAGTGCGGCCTCTCCCGTCCAAGCACCGGGAATCTGCTGGAGCTGTGCCGGGTGCTGGAGGTGCCCTTGGAGACCTTTGCGGGGATGGGAGCGGCGGAACAGCCTGCCGCTGAGAAAGAAGATGCCCCTGCACCCAAAAAGAGGAAGTCCTTCCCTCTGTGGGTTTTGATGGGGGCGGGAATTCTGTGCATAGTGCTGGCGCTTTTGGGGACACTTTCGGGGCAAAACGAATTCCCCGAGGGGGTCATCGGCGGAGCGGACGGCCCCACGGCCATAATCGTCACCACCGCCACGGACTGGGGCTTTGTGTGTTTGGTGGGGGCAATGGGTCTGGTGCTTCTGGGCGCAGGCATTTTCCTGTATTTCAGAAAGAAAAGCAAGGATAAATAAACGAAAAAAGAAGGGGTGCGCCCCCTTCTTTCTTTATATCTGCCTGTCTTAGCAGTTTTCCGTCATAATGTCCAGAATCTCTCTGTCCGTTTCCCGCATGCCCAGACGGGCTACACGGCCTACGGAGAGGATGGTGTTGTCCACGCCCTTTTTGACGATGCCTTCCCCGTCAAAGAACTGGTTCTGGCCGTTGATATACATATCGTAGCCCATGAACCCGGCCTCCACGGCCATGGCAATCTTGGCGGCGCAGGAAGCCTTGGCTCCGTCGCAAACCATGCCGGAGAGAATGGCCAAGGTGTTGACGATGGTGTGGGCAATGACCTCATACCCCTCTCCCCGCAGATAGGCAATGCCGGCGGCGGCTCCGCAGCCTGCACTGACGGCACCGCAGAAGGCGGACAGACGGCCGATGCTGGTCTTCTGGTGGATGGTGATCAAATCCGCCACGGTCAAAGCCCGCAGAAGCTGTTCCCGCTTGGCACCCATATCCTCTGCTACGGTGATAACGGGCAAGCTGGCGGTCATGCCCTGATTGCCGGAACCGGAGACGATGACCACGGGCATTTCACAGCCCCCCATACGGGCGTCGGAGCCGGCGGCGGCGGCGGCACGGGCACGGGTGCGGATGTCCTCTCCGCGGGCGGTCAGCAGGGTGCGGCCAATCTGAGCCCCCCAGGGATGGGTGAGCCCCTCCTGAGAGATGGCGGAGTTGTAGGCAATCTGGCGGCCGATGACCTCTTCCACGTCCTCCGGGCATAAAGCGTCGGCAAACTCCAGAATCCGCTCCACGGACAAGGCCTCATAGTCGGGCTCCTTGACGGTATTCTGAACGGTCTCCGCCCCTTCCGCTTTCTCAAAGACGCAGACTCCGTTCTTCTCCATGCGGGTGATGTTGGTGTGGAAATCCTCAATGACCACACGGGCGGTTTCCTCCCCGGCGGTAAGGTTTACGGCGATATAGAAGACCTTGCCGTTGTGGGCGGGCACGGTTTCCAGGGTGTGGTTCTCTGCATAGGCACGGATCTCCTCCTGCTTCTGGGGGGTGACCCGGGAAATGACCTGAAGCTGGGCGGTTTCATCCCCTGCCACAATGCCCGCAGCGGCGGCGGCGGCAATGCCCCGCATCCCGCAGGTGTTGGGGACGACCACGCTTTTTACGTTTTTGATGATGTTGCCGCTGGCCTCCACACGGCAGCTTTCCGGGAGCCGTCCCAGCAAAGCCCGGGCTTGGGCGGCGCCGTAGGCAATGGCGATGGGCTCGGTACAGCCTGTGGCGGGAATAAGCTCCGCCTCCAGTATGCGGATGTATTCCTGATACAGGGGGGCGTTTCTTTCAAAAAGAGACATGACGGGACATAAACTCCTCTCGGCTATTGTCTGCCCTTATTTTAGAGCATTTGCATCCTTAGGTCAACCCTAAAGCGGCCCCCGCCGATGATATATACTCTCCCTAAGAAGGCGCAAACTTCATAACGGGATTTCTTTCCCATGGGTCCGTATGCCGTTGCAAGAAACTCTGTTTTTACTGCGTTTTGCCGCACTTTCGGCCTCTTTTGGACGGTTTTGCACCGGGGCTTTTATCTAATTTACAAAAACGTTTTATTTATGCCTTTTCCTTGTCATAATCCCGTTGTAAGATATCCGCAATCAAGCGAAAGGACTTCGGCCGAGGCGCCGAAGAAAGAGAGTAAGAAGGAAGGCTACCATATGGAATATTGGCAGAATCCGATTGAGGAACCTAAGAAAAAGAATCGTCTGTCCGTGGGCATGGGGCTGTTCATTACCTGCGTGGTACTGACTGCCCTCATCGGTCTGTTTGCAGGCCTGCTCATCAGCAATTATACCCATGAAAGCACTCTGCTGGCGCAGATGGACACTGTTGAAAAGGAGCAGGAACCCTCCGCACAGGCAACCCAAGCACCGGAAGCCACGGCGGCGGCGGGACTGCTTGCCGCTTCCCCGGCGTTTAAAAACGATGCCCAGTACACAAGAGCGGAGATTATTGAAAAGTGTGCCCCCAGCGTGGTGGGCATTGATATTACCTACACCGCCGCAAACAGCTTCGGCGGCTACTTCGGCTATGGCTACGGCTACGGCTACGGCAACGGCGGCACCCAGGAAGCAACGGCCAGCGGCAGCGGCGTAATCTTGACAACCGACGGCTATATTGCCACCTGCGCCCATGTGGTAGAGGATGCCAACACCATTCAGGTGACTTTGAACAACGACCAGACCTACGATGCGGTGCTGGTGGGTACGGACAGCAAGAACGACATTGCCATCATCAAGGTGGATGCACAGGGGCTCGTGGCGGCGGAGCTGGGCGAAAGCGATATGCTCACCGTAGGCGAGGACGTCATTGCCATCGGCAACCCCCTGGGCGAACTGCGGGGCACGGCCACGGCGGGGATTATTTCCGCCACCAGCAGAAGCATTACCGTAGAGAATCAGGAGATGACCCTGATTCAGACGGATGCGGCCATTAACTCCGGCAACTCCGGCGGCGGATTGTTCAATGCGGCGGGCCAGCTCATCGGCATCGTCAACGCCAAGGTGTCTTCCTCCGGCGTAGAGGGTTTGGGTTTTGCCATTCCCCTGAACTCCGTATTGAAGGAGATCAACGATCTGGTGTCCTTCGGCTATGTAAAGGACAGACCCTATCTGGGCGTGACCACCCAGAACGTGACCTTGCGGAACGACTACGGCTGGTTCTCCAGCGGTTCCGGGGTTTCCTGCGTGCAGGTTGTGCAGGTCATTAAAGGCGGCACGGCGGACACCGCAGGGGTGCAGGCCGGAGATTTGATTCTGCAGCTTGGCGATGTGGAAATTACTTCCAACACCGTTTTGACCGAGGCCATTCAGGCATATAAGCCCGGAGATACGGCCATACTAACCATACAGCGGAACGGGGAGAAGATGACACTGAGCGTTGTCTTCCAGGAATACGCCCCGGACGCTCAAGTTGGATAAACTGCCATACGGCGTTTATCATACCCCCATCCTCATAGGCAAGGAAGCGCTTCACCCCCCCGAAGCGCTTTCTTGCTGCTTGGGGGCGGCGGCGAAGGGCGAAGCCCTTCTCTTTGGGGCTTCGCCCCAAAGGGTTCGCAATGCGAACCCGCCGCCCCTGCCCCCGCAATCAAAAACCGCCGCTCCCACGGAACGGCGCTTTTGTTATTTGCGGCGATATTTCTTCCCTCTTTTATCCCCTTGGGAAATTCTCCTGCCAGCGTCCCCTCTTGTAGTAAAGGAACATGGCGGCGGCGGTCATAGCCCAGGAGATGGGGTAGCACAGACTCAGCACAAAGAGGGTGGGGGAGAGGACAAAGGCGGTATACTTCCACAGCACACGGAAGGCGCAAATGCCGATGCCCGTAATAATCACAGGCACCTTCACCTCCCCGCAGCCCTTGAGGGTGCCGGAGAGAATCTCCACGGTGGTCCACAAAAAGTAGTAGGGGACGAAATAGAGAATAATCCGATAGGTGGTTTCCTGCACTGCAATGTCCGGGTTGAAAACAGGCAGGAGGGTGGGCGCCAAAAGGAGAATCAGGCTGGTGAGGACAATGGTGACGGGGAGGAATATGGTTAAGCCGATTTTGGTACAGCGGCGGACACGATCCATCCTACCCGCCCCGTAGTTCTGCCCCGCAAAGCTGATCACCGCCATGCCGGCGGCGTTGGACACCGCCCAGTAGAAGCCGTCCAGCTTGCCGCTCAGGCTCCAAGAGGCCACCACCACCGTGTTCAGGGAGTTGACCGCCACCTGCAGGAGCATGTTGGATACGTTGTACATGCTGGCCTCCAGACTGGCGGGGACGCCGATGCGCATCATGCGTTTGATCAGGGCAGAATCCAGCCCCAGATACTTCAGCCGCAAACCGTAGGCTTCCTTACAGCGAAGGAGGCTGATAGTGAGCAGGACAAGGTTTAAGAACTGGGAGAGGATGGTGGCGTAGGCCACTCCCTTAACGCCCCAGTGGAAGTAGACCACGAAGACGTAGTCCAGCACGATGTTCAGTATGCACGCCGCCAGCATGAACAGGAAGGGGCGGCGGGCGTCTCCCACGGCGCGAAGGATGCCGGATTCAATGTTCAGCACCAGCACAACGGCGCAGGCAGAGAAGTAAATGCGCAGATAGTCCGTGGCATCCTGAAAAGTGTCCTCCGGGGTCTTTAGCCACCTGAGCATGGTGGGAGCCAAGGATACGCAGAACACCGTCAGCACCAGCCCCAGAATCAGGCACAAGGTGACGGCCGTCCCCGTGGCACGGCGAAGCTGCTCCTCTTTTTTTCCTCCGAAAAGCTGGGCGATGACCACGCTGGCGCCGCCGGTCAGGGCGGTGAAAAAGCCCACGATCAAATTGGTCAAGGTGGCGGCGCTGCCCCCAACGGCGGCCAGAGCTTCCGTGCCTACATAGCGCCCTACAATGATGGCGTCAACGGCGTTGTAAAGCTGCTGAAAGAGGGTGCTGGCGGCTAAGGGCAGGAAAAAGAGCAGGAGCTTTTTTCCGATACTGCCCTCCGTTAAATCCATGCCGGCAGTGCCGGACCTTTTTTGCGTTTCCTGTTGCAATTCCATATTCTTTCTGTTAATCCAGAATCAGATGCTTTTCTCCCAAGCTCTCCACTTCTCCCACAAGTGCGCTCCAGGGGCACACGTTGGCCAAGCGGCTAAGAAGCACCGCCGCTTCCTTAGGCGGCAGGGCGATGAGCAGACCGCCGCTGGTTTGGGGGTCTGCGCAAATGTCCACCAGAGACTGCTTGGCGGTGGGCTCCACGGACAAAGCAGGCTTTACATAGTCCATGTTCCGATAGGCTCCCGAGGGGATGATGCCCATGTCGGCCAAGTCCCTTGCCCCCTTCATAAGAGGCAGGGCGGCGGTGTGCAGACGGATGGTGACGCCGCTGCCTTCGGCCATTTCAAAGGCGTGCCCCAGAAGACCGAAGCCCGTGACGTCTGTGCAGGCGTGGATATTTTCAATGCCGTCCATGGCTTCGGCGGCGGCCTTGTTCAAGGTGGCCATGTGCCTATAGGCGGCGGTAAGATCCTTTTCGTCCACCAAATCCGCCTTGGCGCCCGTGCTGATAATGCCGCTGCCCAAGGGCTTGGTGAGCACCAGCACATCTCCCGGTTGGGCGCCGATGTTCTTGAGAATTTTGTCCGGGTGGACAAAGCCTGCCACGCACAGGCCGTACTTGGGCTCGTTGTCCTGAATGGTGTGCCCCCCGGCAATGGTGCATCCGGCCTCCACGGCCTTGTCGTGTCCCCCCTCCAGAATCTTGCGGACGGTCTTCAGGGACAGACAGTTGGGCACGCACAGCAGGTTCATGGCCAGAGTGGGCTTGCCCCCCATGGCGTATACGTCGCTGAGGGCGTTGGCGGCGGCGATTTGGCCGAAGGTGTAGGGG
>CAYUHW010000067.1:0-8024 GCA_964444605.1 uncultured Christensenella sp.
ACTTTTATGAAAGATCTGCCAAAGAGCTATGACCATCTTTCCGTTGAGGAAAAGTGGTATAAAAAGTGGGAGGAGAGCGGGTATTTTCATGCCGCTCCCAACCCGGACAAAGAACCCTTTACCATCGTGATTCCCCCGCCCAACATTACGGGCAAACTGCACATGGGGCATGCTTTGGACAATACCCTTCAGGATTCCATTATCCGTTACAAGCGCATGTCCGGATATGAGACTCTGTGGCTTCCCGGAACGGATCATGCTTCCATTGCTACGGAAGTAAAGATCGTGGAGGCTCTTGCCAAAGAAGGAAAAAGTAAGCTGGATTTAGGCCGCGAAGGCTTTTTGCAGCGGGCGTGGGATTGGCGAAACGAATACGGCACCACCATCGTAAAGCAGCTTCGCAAAATGGGCTCCTCCTGCGATTGGGAGCGGGAACGGTTTACCATGGACAAGGGCTGCAACCGTGCCGTAAACAAGTTTTTCAAGACTCTGTACGATAAGAAGCTCATCTATCGGGGCGACCGCATTATCAACTGGTGTCCCTGCTGTAAGACAGCTCTCAGCGATGCCGAGGTAGAATACGAAAGCCAGCCCAGCCATCTCTGGCATATTCGCTACGATGCGCCGGACAAGTCCTATTCCATTACCGTGGCTACCACCCGTCCCGAAACCATGCTGGGTGATACGGCCATTGCGGTAAACCCCGAGGACGAGCGCTATAAGGAGATTATCGGCAAGACCGTGGTCATTCCTGTGGTGGGAAGAGAAATTCCCATTGTGGGCGACAGCTATTGCGAGATGGAGTTCGGCACCGGCGCCGTGAAAATCACTCCCGGACATGACCCCAACGACTTTGAGGTAGGTCAGCGCTGCCAGCTGCCCGTTATGCGGGTCTTTGACGACGAGGGGCATATCAATGAACTTGGCGGAAAGTACGTAGGACAGGATCGCTTCGAGTGCCGGAAGAATCTGGTAAACGATTTGCGTGAGTGCGGCAACCTTGTAAAGATTGAGGACTACACTCACAACGTAGGTACCTGCTATCGCTGCCACACCACGATTGAGAGCATCGTGTCCAAGCAGTGGTTCGTGGACATGAAGCCTTTGGCCAAAGCCGCCATCGAGGCCGTCCGCTCCGGTGAAATCTGCTTCATTCCCGACCGCTTCTCCAAGTCCTATTATAATTGGATGGAGAACATTCGTGACTGGTGCATTTCCAGACAGCTTTGGTGGGGACACCGAATTCCCGTATGGTATTGTGATGCTTGCGGAGAAATGTTCTGCGAGGAAACCGCCCCTGAAAAGTGCCCCTGCTGCGGCGGTGCTTTGCGGCAGGACGAAGACGTGCTGGATACCTGGTTCTCCAGCGCTCTGTGGCCTTTCTCCACTTTAGGCTGGCCGGATAAAACGCCGGAATTGGAGTATTTCTATCCCACCAGCACCCTCGTCACCGGGTACGATATCATTACCTTCTGGGTTTCCCGCATGATTACTGCCGGTATGGAAGTCATGAAGAAGGCGCCCTTCCAGCAAGTATACATCCATGGCCTTGTGCGGGACAGTCAGGGGCGGAAGATGTCCAAGTCTCTGAATAACGGCATCGATCCCTTGGAGATTATCGAAAAGTACGGTGCCGATCCTCTCCGCTTCTCTCTGGTTACCGGCAACTCTGCAGGCAACGATATGCGGTTCTATTGGGAGAAGGTGGAGTCTGCCCGCAACTTCTGCAATAAGGTCTATAATGCCGCTCGGTTTGTTCTTATGAACATCCCCGATGAGGCGGACCTGACGATTCGGGAAGAGCTTTTGGATACTGCCGATAAGTGGATTCTGTCTCGGCTCAATGAGATTATTCGGGAAGTAACGAACAATCTGGATAGCTATGAGCTGAATCTGGCGGCTGAAAAGGTGTATGACTTTATTTGGAGCGAGTTCTGCGACTGGTATATTGAGATGGCCAAGCCCTCTCTCTATTCCGACAACGAAGAAAAGAAGGCCAATGTTTGTGCCGTGCTCATTCATGTCATGACCAATGCCATGAAGCTGCTCCATCCCTTCATGCCCTTCATCACGGAAGAACTGTATCAGCAGCTTCCTGGTCATGAAGAAACCATTATGCTCTCTGCTTGGCCCAAGGCCGAAGAGGAAGTGCTGTATGCCCAGGAGTGCGCCCATATGGAAAGCCTTATGGAGCTTGTACGCTCCATCCGCAACATTCGGGCAGAGCGGAAGGTTCCTCCCGCCCAGCGCATCAGTGTACGCATTGTCACTTCAAAGCCTCAGCAGTTTGCCGGTGCCGAGGCCTATCTTGGGCGGCTGGCCGGTGTGGAAAGGGCAGAAATCTCCACGGAAAAGGGAGAAGTAAAGCCCAGCGATGTGCACATCGTCTTTACCGGTGCAGAGGCATACATCCCCCTTGCCTCCCTGGTGGATATTCCCAAGGAGAAGGAGCGGGTGGAAAAGGAAATTCAGCGGGTGCAGGGAGAGATTGCACGGGCACAAGGCAAGCTCTCCAACGAACGCTTTGTCAGCAAGGCTCCCGAAGCTGTGGTCGCTGAGGAACGCCGCAAGCTGGCCGTGGCCGAGGACATGCTTTTGAAACTGCAGGAGCGTCAAAACGCTTTGGCACAGCTCTAAGAACCGAGAAACCCCGAGGCTCCGTAAAGGGCTTCGGGGTTTTATATATTCTGAGATTCTGTTGTCGGGGAAAACCATCCATGGTATAATAAGCAAAAGAACGTACAGGAGGCACAAAGCATCGTGGGAATGAATCAACGTATCGACGAAGCCATGACGATTAAGCTGGACTATGCACTTCCGGAGTATCCGACCTTTGAAGCGGGTATTCGCCGTGCGCCCAAGCGGGAAGCACATCTTAGCGAGCATGATAAGGAGCTGGCAATTCGCAACGCCCTGCGGTATATTCATCCGGATCATCATGCACAAATGGCGAAGGAGTTTGCCCAGGAACTGGAGGCCCGCGGCCGCATTTACGGCTATCGATTCCGTCCCCAAGGCGCTCTCCACGGAAAGCCTATAGATGAGTACAAGGGAAATTGTATCGAAGGCAAGGCGCTTCAGGTCATGATTGACAACAATCTGGACTTTGATGTAGCTCTGTACCCCTATGAACTGGTTACCTATGGCGAAACAGGGCAGGTCTGCCAGAACTGGATGCAGTATCGCCTGATAAAAAAATATTTGGAACAGCTTACCGACGAGCAAACGCTGGTCATGATGAGCGGACATCCTCTTGGCCTGTTCCGTTCCCATAAGCTGGCGCCCAGAGTCATTACCACCAATGCGCTTATGGTGGGCATGTTCGACACCAACGATAATTTTAATCGCGCCGCAGCCATCGGCGTTGCCAACTACGGACAGATGACGGCGGGCGGATGGATGTATATCGGCCCTCAGGGCATAGTTCACGGCACATTCAATACCCTTCTCAACGCCGGCCGTCTGAAGCTGGGTATTCCTCAGAACGAAGATTTAAAGGGACGCCTCTTTGTTTCCTCCGGACTCGGCGGCATGAGTGGGGCTCAGGGAAAAGCCGCCATGATTGCAGGAGCCGTGGCTATCATTGCAGAGGTGGACGCTTCCCGCATTGAAACCCGATATACCCAGGGCTGGGTTAGCTGTGTAGCGGAGAGCCTGCCGGAAGCCCTCGCTATTGCCAAAGAAAAACTGGCGGCAAAGGAAGCCTGCGCCATTGCGTACCATGGGAATGCGGTGGATCTGCTGGAGTGTTTGCTGGAAGAGAATGTGCATGTAGACTTGCTTTCCGACCAGACGAGTTGTCATGTGCCCTATGACGGCGGATACTGTCCTCAGGGAATCTCTTTCGAAGAGCGTACTCGGCTGTTGGCAGAGGATAAGGAAACCTTTGTTGACCTTGTCAATAAGAGTCTGCGCCATCACTTTGCCTGTATCAAAGCCTTGCATGACAGAGGCACCTATTTCTTTGATTACGGCAACAGCTTTTTGAAAGCGGTATACGATGCAGGCGAAAAGGGCATCTGCCGCAACGGCGAAAACGATTTGGACGGCTTTATCTTCCCCAGCTACGTGGAGGATATTTTGGGGCCTCAGCTATTTGATTACGGGTACGGGCCTTTCCGCTGGTGCTGTTTGTCCGGAAAAGAAGAGGATTTGCGCAAGACGGATTTGGCCGCCATGTCCTGCATTGACCCCGACCGCCGATATCAGGATCGAGACAACTATGTTTGGGTTAGGGACGCCATGGAAAACAAGCTGGTGGTAGGCACCCAGTGCCGCATTCTCTACCAAGACGCTTTGGGACGCATGAACATCGCTCTGAAGTTTAATGAAATGGTGCGCAATGGGGAAATCGGCCCCGTGATGCTGGGACGTGATCACCACGACACCGGCGGAACGGATTCTCCCTTCCGTGAAACCAGCAATATTAAGGACGGCTCCAACATTATGGCGGACATGGCCACCCAGTGCTTTGCCGGAAACTGCGCCAGAGGCATGAGCCTAGTCACCTTGCATAACGGCGGCGGCGTAGGCATCGGAAAGGCCATCAACGGCGGCTTCGGTATGGTGCTGGACGGCTCGGAACGGGTGGATACCATTTTGCGCATGGCCATGCCCTGGGACACCATGATTGGCGTATCCCGCAGAAGCTGGGCTCGAAATGAGAATGCACTGACCACGGTCATGGAGTACAACAAAAAGTTCGCCGCCACGGATCACATCACCCTTCCTTATGAAGCGGAGGATGCTGTGATTCAAGAAGCACTCCAATCTATAGAAAAATAAGGAGAGGAATCGAAAATGGAAAAGATCATGGAATGCGTTCCCAACTTCAGCGAGGGTCGGGACAGAGAAAAAATAGATTATATTGTAGAAGCTTTTCGGGCAAAAAAAGATGTAAAGCTCTTGGATTACTCCAGCGATGAAGACCATAACCGCACGGTTGTCACCGTCATTGGGGAGCCGGTAGCATTGGGCGATGCTATGGTTGAGGCCGCCGGACGGGCGGCAAAGGTCATCGATATGACCAAGCATCAGGGGCAGCATCCCCGCATGGGCGCCGTAGATGTAGTGCCCTTTATCCCTGTTCGGGGATGCACCATTGAAGAGGCCGACGCCGTTGCAAAGTCCGTAGCAAAGCGCATGGGGGAGGAGTTGGGAATTCCCTGCTTCCTGTATGAGAAAAGCGCTTCTGCTCCTCATCGTGCCAACTTGGCGGATGTGCGCAAGGGGCAGTTTGAAGGCATGGCAGAGAAACTGACCCGGCCGGAGTGGCAGCCTGACTTTGGCCCCAACCATATTCATCCTACTGCAGGCGTATCTGCCGTAGGCGCCAGAATGCCCTTGGTAGCCTTCAACATCAATTTGGATACCCCCAATCTGGAGATTGCTACTGCCATTGCAAAGAAGGTGCGGTATATAAACGGCGGTTTCCGATTTGTAAAGGCCATGGGCGTTGCTTTGGAAGAGAGAAATATTGTGCAGGTCAGCATGAATCTGACGGACTTTACCCGCACGGCCGTGTACCGCGTTTTCGAGACGGTGAAGATGGAAGCAAGGCGCTACGGCGTCAACGTGGTCGGCAGTGAGGTTATCGGCTTGGTGCCCATGCAGGCGCTGGTAGACTGTGCCGAATACTATCTGCAAATCGAAAACTTCTCGGCGGATCAGATTTTGGAGAGTCGGCTGTAATGAAACTGCAGGACATGACCATTGCCGGCTTTTGCGCCGAGACCATTTCCAACAGCCCCGCTCCCGGCGGCGGCTCCGTTGCGGCTTTGTGCGGGGCGTTGTCTGCCTCACTTACAGGCATGGTGGCCAGCCTTACCCTTGGGAAAAAGGGGTATGAATCTCTGGACGGAAAAATGCAGGCGGTGAAGGAACAGGCGCTGTTTCTCCAGCAGGCACTTATTCAAGCTATTGATGAGGATGCCGCTTCTTTCAACGGCTATATGGCGGCCTTGAAGCTTCCCAAGGATACGGAGGAGCAGAAGGCGGCTCGCAAAGGGGCTTTGCAGCAGGGACTTAAAGAAGCGGCCATGGTGCCTTTGCGTACGGCGGAACTGGCTTCGGAAATTTTCCCCATGGCCGCTTTCGTGGTGGAGCACGGGAACAAGAATGCCCTGTCGGACGGTCTTGTCAGTGCTATGACGGCCCGCACGGCCATTCTCAGCGCTCTTTTGAATGTGAGAATCAATTTGGCATCCATCAAAGACGAAGCTTTTACTGCTTCCATGTCGCAGAGGTGCAGGGAGTTGGAAAAGCTCGCTTTGGAGCAGGAAGCAAAAATCCTTGCCCTCGCTCCCGAATTGAGCTGAAATCGTACCGAAACGGAGAAAGCATATGTCTGCTGTAGTGCTTCATAACATTGGTACATTGGCTACCTCCCTTGGTTCTTCTGCCGCAGGCGGAAAAAAGCAAGGGGAGATTCTTCAACTGAAAAATGCCTATATCCGCTATGAAGACGGGATAATAACCGATGTTGGCGTGGGAAAGCCCAAAGAAACGGGCGAGGCTGTTTTAATCGACTGCAAGGGCTGCTTAGCTACGCCCGGGCTGGTGGATCCCCATACACACCTTGTGTTCGGTGGATGGAGAGCCAATGAGCTTTCTCTTAAGCTCCATGGCGTTCCTTATTTGGATATTCTGGCGGCAGGCGGAGGCATTCTTTCCACGGTAAAGGCAACCAGAGACGCTTCTCTGCAGGAGCTGGAAAAGAAAGCCTCGAAGGTACTGTGGGACATGCTGCGTCAAGGGGTTACCACCTGTGAAGCGAAGTCCGGGTATGGTTTGAACTGGGAGCAGGAAAAGAAAATGCTTCTGGCTGTGAAGGAAATGAATGAGCATCAACCTGTGGAGCTGGTATCTACCTTCATGGGAGCCCATGCCCTTCCTCCGGAATATAAGGAAAATCGTGAGGAATACATACGATTGATTACCGATGTTATGCTTCCGGCCGTAGCGCAGGAAAAGTTGGCGGAGTATTGCGATGTGTTCTGCGAGACAGGCGTGTTCACGGCGGAAGAATCAAAGTACATTTTGTCGGCGGCCAAAAAGCTGGGGTTGGGGCTTAAGTGCCATAGCGATGAGATAGACGATATCGGCGGCACGGTCATGGCGGCAGAATTGGGAGCGGTTTCCTGTGAGCACTTAATTCGCTGTACATCCAACGGAATTCAAGCCATGGAGAAAAGCGGCACCATAGCCTGCTGTCTGCCGGCAACTTCCTTTTATCTGGGGGCTGATTTTGCTCCTGCCCGCCAAATGGTGGATGCAGGGGTGCCTGTAGCCTTCGGAAGCGATTTTAATCCCGGTTCCTGCCCCTGCAGCAGCCTTCCTCTTGCCATGCAGATTGGGTGCTATCGCTATCGCATGACCCCAGAGGAATGCTTGACGGCGGTGACGTTGAATGCGGCCGCGGCCATTGGAAGAGCCCATCGGATTGGCTCCATTGAAAAAGGGAAGCAAGCGGATATTGCCCTTTGGGATGCAGAGGGATTGGAGCATTTGCTGTATCGCTTCGGGAGCGCTCCCGTTGCTTCCGTAATTAAGAAAGGAGACTTCGTGTTTACAAACGAAGAGGATACGTATGAAGACTGATATTGAAATTGCCCAGAGTGTATCCCTGCGGCCT
The DNA here is from genome assembly GCA_964444605.1 of uncultured Christensenella sp. GTDB lineage: Bacteria > Bacillota > Clostridia > Christensenellales > CAG-138 > RUG472. The sequence goes on from CAYUHW010000067.1 coordinate 7,634, forward strand.
ATAGATAAAATTGCCGATGAACTGTTTATTCCCGAGGCAGCCCTGGAACAGTATGGGCGGTATAAGGCAAAAATCGATCCGAAGAAGGTGCCGTCCAATCCAAACGGAAAGCTGATTCTTGTGACGGCCATTACGCCTACAGCGGCAGGGGAGGGGAAAACCACCACAACCGTAGGCCTTGCAGACGGACTTCGACACATTGGGAAAAAGTCCGTGGCCGTTTTGCGGGAGCCTTCTCTGGGGCCTGTGTTCGGAGTAAAAGGGGGAGCCGCCGGCGGCGGGTACGCCCAGGTAGTGCCTATGGAGGATATCAACCTGCACTTTACCGGTGACTTCCATGCCATCGGCGCCGCCAACAACCTTTTGGCTGCCATGGTGGATAACCATATTC
>CAYUHW010000068.1:0-2225 GCA_964444605.1 uncultured Christensenella sp.
CATATAGGCCTTCCAAAGGGAAGCGGCGTAGTCACCGCCGGTAGAACCGTATTTCAGCTTGTTGGCAGGTTGATCGTGGCCAATAAATACAACGGATGTATATTTGCAGGTGATTCCGGCAAAATAGACGCTGGAGTAATGGGAATTGGTTCCCGTCTTCCCCGCTACCTCATAGCCGCTGATGCGGGCTTCTTTGCCGGTACCGCCGTTCACCGCATCCTTCATTAGATTTACGAGCTGATATGCCGTGCTGGACTGGTCATACACTTTAACGGATCCTCCACGGATAATGTCCGCATCCAGCACCACGTTTCCGTGCTCATCTTCCATGCGTGTAAAGGAAAGGGGCGTAAGATAATACCCGTTGTTGGCAATGGCGGCATAGGCGGCGCACATCTGAATGGGGGTAATGCCGGAGGTACCCAAGGCAAGGCCGGGACCGTCCAAATTCAACTGGGAAGCAGGGATGCCAAGACGGGACATATAGTCTGCGGCCGTGGAAACGCCCACATGTTCCATGAGCAATCTGGCGGCCACTACGTTCAGGGATTGCTTGAGGCCTGTGCGCAGGGTTACAAAGCCATAGTATTTAGAGGTAAGACCGCCGCTGGGATATCCTTTTTCCGTACCCCAGCCCTGAATGACGCCGTCGGCATTGACCACAACGGAAGCAGGAGATAAGCCTGTATCCAGGGCAGGCCCGTATACCGCCAGGGGCTTGATGGCAGAGCCCACTTCCGTATAACTCTGATAAGCTCGGTTCAACCCTTTTCTAATTTGCGGTTCCGTGCGGCCGCCTACAATGGCGATAAGTTCCCCGGTGTGCTGGTCTATTACAACGGCAGCGGCCTGGGGCTCCACGGTTTGTATGGTTACGGTATCGGAGATTTCTTCGGTAATGACGGAAGCACTGCTGTCTGCCAGTTCCGGATATCCGTCCCAATTTGCTAAAGTAGACTGAACCAGATTCTGGATATCCGGATCCACCGTGGTATAGATTTTGTATCCCCCGGTGCGGAGTTTGTTTTCGTAAAGGGTACGGTTGGCAGAAGTATCCTCTACCCCATCCTGTTCCATCCAGTGGGTGATGACATCATAGATGGAATATTCCACAAAGTAAGCCATGTCATACATCTTGGCGTTCTGACTGACTTCCAGAATGGTATCTTCTTCTGCCATAGCGCTTTGATACTGTTCCAGCGTAATGGCGCCGTTTTCATACATGCGCTCCAATACCGTATTGGTGCGGTTGCGGGTACGATCGTAGGAATCCTCGTCCCGATAGTACATATTCTGGCGGGGGTTATAGTAATAGGGACTTTGGGTCAGTCCCGCCAGCAGAGCGCATTCCCGAATGGTCAACTCGCTGAGTTCTTTACCAAAGTAGTCCTTGGCGGCGGCTTTTACGCCATAGTTGGATCCGCCAAGATAGATATCGTTCAGGTATGCTTCCAGAATATCGTCTTTGGCAACAATCTTTTCCAACTCCAAAGCCAAATAGGCTTCCTGCACCTTGCGTTTATAGGTGCGCTGGGAGCCCAAAATCTTGTTTTTGATAAGCTGTTGGGTAATGGTGCTGCCACCGGAAGAGTTTTGATTTCCCAATATCTCCAGAGCCGCAGACAACAGGCGTTTAAAATCCACTCCCTGATGTTTATAGAAGCGAACATCCTCAACGGAAATGAAGGCGTTTTTCAACATGTCGGGAATCTCATCCTTGGTTGCCCAATCCCGATATTCCATGGAGGCGAGGGTGGTGATTTCGTTCCCGTTTCGATCGTAAAGATAGCTGGTGCGGTCAGACTTGGTAAGCTGGGAAACATCCAGTACGGGCGTCATGTCTACGTAGGCCTTGGCTACGCCGTATACAAGACCAAGCCCTGCGAAGGCAAAAAGCACCAAGGCAAACACCATGCATTTTAAGGTAGCGAACAATACATCCAGCAGAAAGGGCTTTCCGGAAGGACGTTTGGTAAAGAAGCTTTGTTTGGTTGTGCGGCCGGATAGCTTTTTTTGTGTGGAGTTAGGCTCTTTGTCCGGCATTTCAAGTTCAAATAAGGGCATTTTTACCTCCATACCAGCATTATACCACATACAACCGCCGCCGCAACGGGAAAATAGAAAGTTTAAAAATCCGCCAAGAAAATTTTAAAAAGGTCTTTACAAACGGAAATGAAAGGAGTATAATACAACTCGTTGTTAAGGGGCTTTAGCGAAGTTGGCTA